>JAFAUR010000106.1 GCA_019243205.1 Acidobacteriaceae bacterium
CCGTCAAAGGCCGCGACCCCTCGTGGGCGAGGTCTCCGTACACGTCGTCCTCGATGACGGCGACGTTCAGGCGGCCCGTCAAATCCACCAGGTCGCGCTTAAACTTGTCCGGCAACACAAAGCCCAACGGATTGTGGCCGTTGGGAATGGTAATACACGCCTTGATTTTGTGCTTGCGGATCGCGCGCTCCAGTTGGTCTAAATCCATACCTTCCTGAGGGTCCGTGGGAATCTCGATGGTCTTCATATTGAGAGCCGCGACGCTCCCCAGAATTCCAAAGTACAGCGGGCTTTCCACCGCAATCACGTCACCTGGCTTTGCCACGGCGCGAAGACTGAGATGGAGGGCTTCCAGGGCTCCGCTGGTGACGATGACGTCGCGCGGTGCCACTTCGCAGCGGATGGCCAGTGAACGCCTGGCTATCTGCCGCCGAAAAGCCTCGATGCCCGGTGGGAAATCGTAATTTCCGCTATGCAAGGGCCGCTTGCGCAGAATTCCTCGCGCGATCAGATTCAGCCTGCGGATCGGAAACAGCTCCGCACTTGCGCATGCCGCGCCGAAAGGAACAAATGCCGGGTCGCTGGCTGACCGAATGACCTCTTCAAACACGGCGTTGGTTCCCATAGCGGCGGGCTGGCTTTGGAGCGACTCGGCGTGCGGCTCCGGGATCAGTTTTGCAAAAGGCGTGCGGATGTAGAAACCTGATTGAGGCCGGGCTTCCAGATAGCCACGGTTCTCCAACCACACGTATGCCTGCAGGGCAGTCGAGAGGCTGACTCCTTGTTCCCTGCTGAGTTTTCTGAGCGAAGGCACGCGATCGCCGGAGCGAAGAACGCCATTGGCAACCTGATGCGTAAAGCGTTCTGCGATCCGCACGTATAGCGGGGCGCTGCTTTTAGCCGGTTTTCGCATACCCCCCGAAGATAGCAGATCTCAAGCCAACAACTGTTATGGTAATAATGTTCATGTTCTGACACTGTACATGGCGGTCGATGTAACCTTAGGCTGGTGTCAGGAGGCCTCATGCCCGTATATGAGAGAATCGCGTCGCTGGGGATCACGTTGCCCGACGTGACACCACCCGTCGCAGCTTTCCTCCCCTTTGTGCGAAGTGGCAATCAGATTTTCCTGTCGGGCCATATCGCTAAGAAGGATGGCAAGCCCTGGGTGGGGCAGCTTGGCGCAAATCTCACAACGGAGCTCGGGACAAAAGCTGCGCGCGGTATAGCAATCGACTTGATGGCGACGTTGAATTTGGCTGTCGGCGATCTCAATAAAATTCGGCAAATTGTCAAGCTGATGGTCTTGGTCAACAGCGCGCCAACATTCACGGAGCAGCACCTTGTGGCTAATGGCGCGTCGGAACTGCTCGCCCAAGTGTTTGGAGAGGACGGGATGCACGCCCGAAGCGCGTTTGGCGTAGCGCAAGTGCCGTTCGGATCCTGTGTGGAGATAGACCTGATCGCGGAGGTTAACGACCGATGACCCGGACGAAATCATACCCGTACACCGTTGTTGACGTCTTCACAACCGAGCCGTTGTCAGGAAATTCGCTGGCGGTGTTCCCGGAGGCCTCGAAGTTCGACGCCGCGGCCATGCAAAAGATCGCGCGCGAACTCAACTTGACGGAAACAGCGTTTGTGCTTCCCGCAACGCGATCGGACTGCGCGGCTCGCGTGCGAATATTTACGCCGACGAAGGAACTCCCCTTCGCGGGACACCCCACCGTTGGCACGGCCTTTGTGCTGCTGCAAAAAGGAATCGTATCGAGCAGTTGCCACGAGTTCCTGCTTGAAGAAGAAGTCGGCCCGATACCGCTTCGAATTGAGGCAGGTACGCTGCCGCTGATCTGGTTGCGTACACCTACCATTCGCGAAGGGGGGTGCCTGAACGGCTCTCTCTGTGCGAGAGCGCTTGGACTGGAGCCGCACGATCTGCTTGCGGTAGAACCGCAGATGCTGAACGCCGGAAATCCGACTGTAGTGCTCGCCGTAAAGGATAAGGCGGCTGTTGATCGGGCATGGCTTGATCTAACGGGCCTCAGGAGCCTAAAGGGCATGGAGAGCGAGTCCTTCTGTGTCTTCGTCTTTACTCCTACCCCTGATGGCGCTTATTCCCGGATGTTCGCTCCTGAATCCGGGATTCCCGAAGATCCTGCGACCGGAAGCTCAACCGGGCCGCTTGCGTATTTCATGATGCGACACGGCCTGGTGCCCAAAACCGCTGGCACACGTTTTGTGAGCGAACAGGGAACAAAAATGGGACGTCGCAGCCTGCTCCACGTGGAGATCCATGGGGACAGCGGCGCGGATGGAATCGATGTCGGCGGTCACGTCACGCCCCTTGTCGAGGCAGTGATGACGGCCGACCCGGTGTAGCCACTCACCTTTACCCGCCTATGTTGCACCGTTCGCGTGGCCAATCTGGACGTCGCGCCGGAGGCGCAAACGAGCCATTGAAAAGGCACAGCGGCAGTGAACGACTGAGATCATTTGCAATGAGAACAGAGATGGCGAACTCCGAACAAACTCTTAAGGACACGATGGTGCTCCTCAGCCGCACGCCGATCGCGCT
>JAFAUR010000119.1 GCA_019243205.1 Acidobacteriaceae bacterium
GGACCTCTCGCAGATACTTTGCAAGCACGCGCCCAACTTAATTCGATTGAGCACGGAGACCGAGCTTCTGAGCTAGTTCCTTTTGATAGCGGCTCATGCGAAGCTCTTGACCGCTTTCGAGTATCACAACATGATGGCCGTGAAACCACGGATGCACTTCTTTAACGTACTGCAAGTTGACGATAGCGGAGCGGTGGATTCTCACAAATTCGTGTGGATTTAACCTGCCTTCTAGATTCGACAGCGTTTCACGGATTTCGTGATTGCTTGAGTGAGCGTGGACGCGAGCGTAGTTCCCGGCAGACTCAATCCATTCAATGTCCCTTGTTTTTACGAAGACAATGCGACCATTTTCCGTAACGGGCAACCGGTCGATGTAATTCTGGCTCTTCCCGATATCCTCCATGGCTTCGAGGAAGCGTTGAATCGACCCGCGATCCGCGTGAAGAGCGATCCGCTCGCGAGCGCGCGCCAGCGCCCGGTCGAAGCGAGTTTTGCCGAACGGCTTCAGCAGGTAATCGACGGCGTTGGCATCAAAAGCGGCCAGCGCATATTGGTCGTACGCTGTCACGAAAATCGTTGCCGGCATCCGCTCGACGCCGATTTGGTTGACAACAGCGAAGCCATCCAGTTCGGGCATCTGGACGTCGAGGAAAACAAGATCCGGTTTGTTGGTTAGAATTGTTTCTACTGCGGACTGCCCATCACCGCATTCGCCAAGTGATTCGATATCCGAGTGGTATTTGAGAAAGCGGCGAAGGCTCTGCCGAGGGAGCGGCTCGTCGTCAACGATTAGCGCACGAATGTTCATAGGCTTCCAGTTTCATGGCCTGAAATGGTAGAAGGCGCGCAGGAAGAGACAGCAGAACCGCCACTCCTCGCGGCAGAAGGTTGCGAATTACAAACGATTGTTGTGAGCCGTACAGGTGTTCGAGGCGCGCGATCGTGTTGACTAAACCTAAGCCGCGCAAGAGCAGCTTGTCCAGCGAGCCGTCGAGAACGCTGGTGAGGTTTGTTATTTCGACCTGCAAACGATCTTGATTGACAAACGCACGAACGGTAAGCAAATCCGGTTCTTTCCAAACTCCGATTCCGTACCGGATCGCATTCTCAATTAGCGGCTGCAAAAGCAGAGCGGGGACGGCGCAGAGCCAGCATTGGTCCTCAATTTGAAAGTCGAACCCGAGGCGGTCTCCAAAACGCCGCTTCTGGATGGCCGCATAGTGTTTCAGAAAGTCGATTTCGTCGCAGAGCGGAATTTCCTGCCGCTCGAACACTTGCAGCGATATGCGCAATAGTTCGCTGAGCGAGAGCAGAATTTCTTCAGCGCCCTGCGGATCATCATAGATCGATGTCGTGGCGGCCTGCAGTGTGTTGAACAGGAAGTGCGGCTGAAGCTGGCTGCGTAAGGCCGTTAGCTGTGCCTCTCGAAGCTGTGCTTGAAGCTGTGCAGTACGCACTTCGCCACGGCGCGCCTGATCGTACATCCGATAAACGTGGAATCCCGCGAGGAGTACCCAATACGCCACGATGCTTATCTGTGTGTGTTGCGTAAAGTAATGCCGGAGCGCGGCTGAATAGGGCCATTGACCGGCATGTGGAAGCCAACCGATGCTCGCTTCTGTAAAGACGCCTAGGCCGGTTAGCAATACGCTAGCAGCTACATGAATGGGAAGCGAGCGTTTCCAGGTGCGGCTATCGATATGCCGACGCCGACTCAACCATATAACGGCAGGCGCGAGGACGCCGCAGATATAGGTGCAGGTAACCAGATAATAAGTAAACCGCTCCGCTTGCCGGTGGACCGTGTCGTACAGATACCACTGGCTTGCAGCAATGAGGACGGCGAGCACCAAACCGCTGGTGATAAGAGCGCGCTTGCCCATGGCAGAGATTCGCCCGGCGATCACACTCCAAATTTAAACCGGAATACTGGCGATTGCCAAACCAGATAGTCTCATTACGATTCATCACTGGCTGACTACGATTCATCCCAATTCGGTTGGCACAATGCCGCGGGAGTTGGATTCTATTCGCAGGTGACATGAATTCGCTCGGACTGATTGTGAATGGCAAATGGCACGAAGTGACGGTGCCCGCAGACACTCCCCTCCTTTGGGTACTGCGGGATACGCTTGGCTTTACGGGAACGAAATACGGCTGTGGAATGGGGTTGTGTGGTGCGTGTACCGTGCATCTCGACGACGAAGCGGTGCGGTCTTGCCAGACGCCAATTGGTTCGGTTGGAAGACGAAAAGTGATCACGATTGAAGGCTTATCGAGCAATCGCAGCCATCCTATCCAGCGCGCCTGGATTGACGAGCAAGTTCCGCAGTGCGGGTATTGTCAGCCTGGGCAGATCATGCAGGCCGCGGCGCTTCTAGCCAAGACTCCAAATCCCACGCGAGAACAAATCGATCAGGCGATGAGCGGGAACATCTGCCGCTGCGCGACGTACCAACGGATTCGGCGAGCAATCCAGCTGGCTGCGGAGGAGAAAGCATGACGGTCAGTATTACTCGCCGCGAAGCAATGAGGACTGGCGCGGTGTTCGTTTTGGGCTTTTCTCTGCCAGCGCGCAGCCGTGCCGATTCGACCGATGGAAAAGTGAATGCCTGGATCAGCATCACGCCAGACAATCAGGTTACTTTGTTTGCCGAAACTCCCGAGATGGGACAGGGTACACGAACCGCGAATGCCATGATGCTGGCAGAAGAACTTGAGGTCGATTGGCCGGCAATTCATGTCGAACAGGCGCCCGCTATTCCAGCAGTGTACAAGCATCTGAGGACCGGCGGAAGCGGTGGCACCTCCTCTACCTGGCTCCCTTTGCGGCAAGCGGGCGCGCAAGCACGCGAAATGCTTCTCAATGCTGCGGCGCAAAAGTGGGGGGTGGATAAGGAAGGGTGCCGAGCGGAGAAAGGGACGGTTGTTCACGAGCCAACTGGCCGGCGATTTCGTTATGGCGAATTGGTAGAGACGGCTTCCAAGCTGCCTCCGCCAGCGCTTAACGAAGTTTCGCTGAAGGCGGTTACGGAGTTCCGGTACATCGGCCGACCGGTAACACGGGTCGATACACCTGCGAAAGTCGACGGCAGCGCGGTTTTCGGAATGGATGTGCGGCTTCCCGGAATGCTGTTTGCGGTGATCGCCCGCTGTCCTCACTTCGGCGGCAAGCTGCTGACCTTCGATGCCTCGGACGCGAAGGCCACGCCGGGAGTAAAAGCGGTGTTCGCGGTTCAGCCGATCGGTTTTGTACCGGGGATCGAGCGGAATTTGAACGTTGCGGCCGGTGTCGCCGTGGTCGCAACTTCCACCTGGAATGCTATACAAGGCCGAAAAGCGCTAAACGTAACCTGGGACAAAGGCTCGAAGGAAAACACGGTGAGCTTGAAGGAGCACTTTCGAGAAAAAGCCGGCGGTCCGGCCACCGTAGTTGCCGTCAATCGTGGCAACGTTGATGAGGCACTAGCAAGAGCGGCCAAGAGAATCACGGCCGATTATGAAATGCCGTTCCAGGCGCACGCTCCGATGGAGCCAATGAACACCACGACTCACGTCCGGGATGACGGCCGTATCGAGGTTTGGTCGCCGACGCAGGGTGCCGATTTGGTGCAAAAGACGATTGCGTACCTGGCGGGCGTCGCGCCGGAAAAGGTGATTGTGCACGTGACGTTTTCGGGCGGTTCGTTCGGACGCCGGTATCAATGGGATTACATCGCCGAGTCCTACCAGGTGGCGAAAGAGATGAAAGCTCCGGTGCAGTTGGTGTGGACGCGAGAAGATGACATGCAGCACGATTTCTACCTGCAATACTCCTATCAACGATTCTCGGGTGCGCTCGATACCAGGGGCAACATTGTGGGTTGGTCGCGCCGCGTGGTATCCACTCCCATTCGTGCAGTTTTCGACTCGCCGGAGTTGTTGAAAGACCCCAAGCATGTGGCCAGTGCCGATCTGCCGGGCGAGATTCAATATCAATCGCCGAACTATCGTGCCGATTACGCCCCGGTTTTATCGGTCGTGCCGCGAGCCTGGTGGCGTTCCGTTTCCTCTCCATTCCACGTCTTCGGTGTCGAATGTTTTATGGACGAGCTGGCACATGCCGCCGGACGCGATCCTTTGGAATTTCGCATTGCGCATCTACGCGCCGAGCAAACGCCGGATGCGCCGACGTATCGCAGGGTGCTCGAGCTGGCGGCCGAGAAATCTCAGTGGGGCAAACCAGTGTCTCGCAACCACGGCCGCGGAATCGCCTGCAGCCGCTTCGGGGATACGTACGTTGCTCACGTCGCCGAAGTATCTGTTGAAGAGGGTAAGCTGCGCGTTCACCGCGTCGTGAGCGCGGTCGATTGTGGCTTGGCTGTTAATCCCGACAGCGTGCGCGCACAGATTGAAGGTGGTATCAATTTCGCGTTGACACCGGTGCTTTCGGGCGATATCACCGTTAAAGGCGGCGCCGTCGAGCAGAGCAATTTTCACGACTACCAAGTCCTGCGGATGAAAGATGCTCCAGCGATCGAGGTGTATCTGGTGCCTGGCGACGAGCCGCGAGGAGGTGTTGGCGAAAGCGGGGTCCCACCGCTGCCGCCTGCAGTGGCAAATGCAATTTTTGCGGCCACCGGGAAACGCGTGCGGCGATTGCCCATTGTGACCGTTGGCTGACTGGCGCTTCTATGATTTCGCCCTGCACCGATCTCAACCAGCCGCGTCGATCCGATAACCGTCCGGAACCTGTTCAGAGTGAAGGCGGAAGTGCCGGCGTCATTCTCGTCGGCAAGGCCATCACCGAGCACCCGGATCTTTTCCGCGCCGCCATCATGAACGTTCCGATGACCGAGACGCTGCGCTCGGAAACTACTGCCGGTGGGATCTTCAACATCGATGAGTTCGGCTCTGTGAAGAGCGAAGCGGGTTTTCGCGCCTCGCTTGCCATGGACGCATACCACAAGGTGAAAGACGGGACTCGCTATCCCGCAGTCCTCTTTATCGGCGGAATGAACGACCCGCGCGTGCTGCCTTTCTTTTCCGCCAAGATGGCAGCGCGCCTCCATTCGTCAACAGCAAGCCATCCCGCCGTCCTGCTCGATTTCGACAACGATGCCGGCCATGGCGTCGGAACTTCGCAGGAGCAATTTGCGAAGCAGGACGCGGACCAGTACGCTTTCCTTCTGGCGCAGTTGTCGCAATAGCTGATCTGTTCCGCATCCGTCGAGGTCACGGTCAATGTGCGGCAGAATCGCCGGTAAGCATCGACGCCTTTCCCACACTCAGCAGGTTCGCCAGCAAGCGGTACGCTCCCGGCACACCTCGCGGCAGTTCCCGGTAAAGCGCAAGTGCGACGTAGACGTATGTCCCCTTGCCCGTTCTCGCTAGAAGCAAGGCGCCCTTTTGGGGTTTCTGCCCCAAATCATGGGTTTCCAGCAGAGCTTGGTAGCGCTGGTCCCAACTCGCCATGAAGCCGTGTCCGCGTTCCTCTTCCCAACCGTCGAAATCCGTTTCGGTAATCCGGTTGGGCCAGTTGAGCAATGGGCTATGCGGCATCAGCAACCGTACGGGAGCTGTTTCCTCCACCACCTTTTCCGCGACTCCCAGGGATAGCGGATACGGTCCGTAATCGAAGTGTCCCCGCTCATATTGCGCGATGAGTACACCGCCGGCTCTGGCATACGCCAGCAGGTTTCGATTTGCGGCCGCCAGTTCAGTGTGGGCTGAATACGCCTGTACGCCCAGGACCACGACGTCATATCCGTCCAGCTTGCCTTGCATCACGTCTTGTACCGTCAACGTCGTCACGTGGACTCCCAGATCTTCCAAAGCCCTCTGCACTTCGTCTCCGGTTCCCGGCAAGTAGGCAACCTTTAAACCTGGCGCGACTTTGACATCCAGCAGACTTGCCGTATAGGTGGCCGGTGAATAGAGATCTGTCGGGATCAGTCCCGGATAGCCTACCCTCCGAAATCCCTCGTGAGTGGTGAAGGTCGGCGTTTGCGCAACAGCGGTGAGGGTATACTTGCCGTGC
This sequence comes from Acidobacteriaceae bacterium, assembly GCA_019243205.1. Taxonomy (GTDB): domain Bacteria; phylum Acidobacteriota; class Terriglobia; order Bryobacterales; family Bryobacteraceae; genus Bog-105. The sequence goes on from JAFAUR010000119.1 coordinate 6,023, forward strand.
TCCATATTCGCCGGCATCACACGAAATGATAGTTGCTGTTTCTCGTTGGGGTGATGCAGCACAAACGCGGCATTCAGCGGCTGCGAGCGCCACCCGGCCGGCAGCAAAAGATGCACCCTGCCCGCAACAGGCTGGAGTTCCTCAGTACGAACTTCCACGCTCAATGGAAAACTCGTTGTAGGCAGCGGGATAGCTCCGCTGGAAGGAGTGACCGAGATACTCAATGACGGAACGGCCTCGAGAGGGCTGTCGGGCTCTCCAACTTGGCTCTTCGGAGCAGACACAACATGCCCAAACACTAGTGAGACTCCTTCGTACGAAGCGCGTACCCAGAAAGTCGATGCCGGAGTCTCGGGTGCGAGCCGCAATTCTGGATCGCGTAGATCGTAGTACGCCTGTTTGAGACTTGTCCTGGTGAAGTATGGTCGCGCAACCGTGCTTGTCGTTTCCTCGACGATACGCGTGCACTTGCTCATTTCGAAGAACGCACTTAATGCGCTGCCCGGATTGAGTTTGGTTGAACTCTCATCCGCGGCGTCCTGGTGTTCCGCCCTCAATCCAGTCGCAGAGAAAAACCTCTGGGTCACCATGACCGGAAGCTTCCCTTCATTGACGATTTTCGTCAATACGCGAGCGGCGCATCCGGGTGTCCACACCGTAGAACAATCGCGCGGCCTGCGGCCCTCGATGCGAGCTTCAACCCGCAATCCCAGCGCCTCGACTAGTGCATCATTGAACTGAACTCTCTTGACCCGCAGCTCGTGTAAGACGTCGGCCTTCTCCTGTTCCGGAAGTGAGGGAGATTCTACAGTCGAAATTAGTTGATCTAATGCGCTTAGTCCTTCACGCAACGGCGGTGCGCAGCGGTCAGGAGCCTTTGCCGAAAAGGCTTGTACCGCTTGTGCAACCTGCTGATCGATCCGCTTCAGCTCTTGCCGAAGCAGGCCATGATACGACGGCGCCAGCGTGGCGATTCCAGGGAGCGAAGTGTCGATTCCGTCGAAGAAGGTGCGTTCGTTCTGTGCGGTTTTGACCCGTGAGGCATCGCGACGGTATCCCACATCGAACGGCCCGCCGGAAGACATAAGGTTCGCAAGCAGCCTGTTATTGTTCGTGCGGCTGATCTGCGTCTTCTGAAATTCCAGAGCTTTGCGCGCGAACTGCACATAGCTCATGCCCAGCAGTCCGGTGGAATTCCCTTCGTGTACGAACACGTTTGCCGTCGGGAGTTCATTCGACCAAATGTTTGTTACGAAGTTGCAAAAGTGCAGCGGAACAAATTGATTGGTCGCATAATCGTAGATCCCGCGCAGAGTTATATACGCAAACGGTACCCGCGCATACACCTTCAGCGGAGCCCAGGGTTCCAGCCCCATTTCCGGGAACACGGTTGGATCCGCTGCTGCCGTAAATACTTCTTGCGCAATCTCGCCCGCGACCTGGTGTTGCCCGTGTCCGTCTGTTGGACCTCCGGAAAACGTGCTGATCAACACCAAGGGACGGTATAGCCGTACCGCGCGCACCGCGTCATATAAGACGCGTTCATGGGTCCAGCGTGCGAATGCCTCCTCCTTAGCCTTCGAGAAGCCGAAGTCCACCTCGGTCCCGAACATCTGATCCACATTAATGTACCGATCCGATGCGAGCAGTTCCTGAGTTCGGATCAAACCAAGCGCGTCGTCGAAATCGCCTGACATGGAGTTCTGTCCGCCCTCGCCACGCGTCAGGGTTAGCATCGCGACCCTGCCGCCGTTGCCGATGGACTCGTAGCTCAGCATGCCGCCATCCTCGTCATCGGGATGCGCAACGATCAGCATCAAGCTAGCTCGTGTCCGCAGTTTTGCAAGCGTGTGCCGCAACGCGGCGGCTCGCGGACTCAGTGGGGTGGCCTGGCCATCCAACTGCGCTGGAACCCGCTCACCGCTCAGGTTTGCTGGATCGTGCAGTGTACCCGCAGCGGCAAGATGGCTCAATGTCAGTAACAGGGTCACGAAGACGGCGCGTAATCTGGAAAGCCGTTGATATTTCATATCGTTCGGGCGGACCTGGGGCTAAACTTAGAAATCGACAATATAGCTCTAAGCCATGGGGTTACGTCCAGGCGCTTAAGCGTGGCGCTTAGAATGGGCGTACATCTGCTCTGCCTGGCTCCGCTCATATGGGTCGTGCGCTTCTGCATTTCTCCTCGCGTTTTCCTCAATCCGGACCCAGTTAAGTTCATCATCAATTTCACAGGTAATTGGGGGATGTGCCTGCTGCTCGTGTGTATTTGCCTGTTAGTGCTCGGCGAACTCATCGGAAAAGACTCACGACGAATCCAGATTTATCGAATTACCGGCTTATACGCTTTGTTGTACGCCACGCTGCACGTGCTCACTTATTTCGTCATCTACTCCGGTTACGATTTCATTGTGGCGTTCGCCGGGTTCCACACCGGCCATCCGGGTGTTCTGGTCGCCGAGTGGGATGCAATCTTTCCAGGTGTTCTCGACGATTTCCGCAAACGCCAGTTCCTTGGCATTGGACTCTTCGGTTGGGCACTCCTGCTACTAGGCTCAATCACCTCACAGGGCTTGCTCGAGCACGCTTTGCATGTGAAAAAGTGGCGATATCCTTACGGCCTCATGTATGCAGCCGCGATTGCTGCTGTCATTCACTTTTTGGCTGCTTGGCACTAGATGGCGTCCACGCTCGCGGATCACGGATGGGGCGGCGGTTTTGGCGACCGTTGATTGGGGCCGCTCCCTTGTGGTCGCGGCGCAGATTCATGCCGCGGTCGCGCGGGGCGTTGAATTGGGTTCGTCCGCCCCACCCTTTCCGTTTGCGCCGCTTCCCGCGTCTTGTTGGCACACGGGCATTTGAATCCGCTCCATAGATGATGATCCACATTTCCGTTGTCGATTGCACGAGGAGATTGACAACTGCGACGAGGTGCTTGTTACGCAGAGTAGCGAGGTGTTTCAGGAGCTCAGGGGGTACATTGACGAGATTCGCGAGGTAGCCCTCGCCGTTTCGAGATGAACTCTAGTGGACTGTCCCAGTGACATATAAAGCGAGATAAATGCGTCCCTATGATGTGGCTGATAATCGGGAATTGCTGCAGGTGGGCGAGGAGCAACGGGAGGAACTGGAGAGAGTTGGGCGCAATCGCGCACACTGCCCGCCGGCGACGTATTTCGCGCGCGCATCATACTCGCCTTGGCCGACGGTCTGAGTTATCGCGAGATCGAGCGGAAGTTGGGTGCGAGTTCTGCAACCGTTGCGCTCTGGAAGAGGCGTTTTGAGCACCGCGGGATAGACGGGCTGCAG
>JAFAUR010000302.1 GCA_019243205.1 Acidobacteriaceae bacterium
TTCAGAATGTGATGGCTTGCCTGGGCGTGGAAGTCATCCGGCATCTGCCCGCCGGTCACGATGGAAGACGCGTGACGGCCCGGTCGAAGGATTAGGCTTCATACTGCACCTCATCGAGGTCATGCATCACCGCTTCTTTCGCAGCGAGATAGGAGCGCTTGTGGGTGAACTTCCTCGGAAGCAGCATGTCCGGCGATTCGTAGAGGCATTCTCCTTTATCGTTGTATCGGTGAGCTCGCAACAGATCTCGGTCCCGCCATTTCTTTACTGTGCATGGCAGCACGTCGAGTTTAGCCGCCATTTCTTCCAGCGTCATCAGCCCGGCAGCCTGGAGCCTCGAAAAGCGATCTTTGAGTCCGTAAGCATAGCGCAGGCGAACCACGATGGAGCGTGTGAACCGACTGCCCACTCCTGGTCGGAATCCGTTTTCGTTCAGGATGGCCGCAATCTCGCGTTCCGTGTTTGTGTTCAGCAGGCGATCAATCTCGGCAATCACGGCCGGTTTTGTTTTCCGCAACTCAGGCGCCGATTGCGGCAAGGGCAAACGCAGGCTTTGCGTCACGCCGCCGCGGAAGCGGATCTGCACATCGATCTGTTGCCGTCGAACCAAAGTCACATCCTCCAGCAAGAGGCGGACGATCCGTTTCCGCTCGCGATCGGGCGTATGAGGATTGCTCCAAACCCGCTGGAAATCTTGGGCCAAGGCCATCACCGATTCCCGCTGTTGCTCGTCAACGGCAGCCCGATCGGCTTGCCGCTGGCGCTCCCATTCTTCTTGCGCTTCCGCTAAGGCGCGCAGCTTTTGGTTCCAATCGGCTTCCAGTGTGTCGGCCACTAGGCGATGGGAGGGATCGACATTCATGTAGCGCCGCTGCGCCAGTTCGGCTTCATAGCGGGCCCGCTCCACTCGTTTTTGCCGCAGCCGGTCGGCATCGTCCCACCGCGCTTGCAACTCACGGTGAACGGTCAGCGCCACTTCCAGAGCCAGGGGTGTCATGGTCTGTACCAGGATGTCGCTGACGGCTTTATCTACCTGCTCGCCCGTGATGCGCTGGCAGACGGGTCGACCCTGCTGAATGGATTTTCTCTGGCACACGTAATCCGGCACCCGGCGCTTATTCCGGTCATGATAACGAACGCTCATCCGGCCTCCGCAGATGCCGCACAGCACGATTCCCTGCAGCAGCGCCGGGCCTTGATGCGGAGGGCTGCAGCGCCGGTCGGTCCCTTGCGCCTGCGCGTTCTCCTGTAAACGGCGCTGGTTGGTTTCGTACTCCTGCCAGGTGATGTAGCCCGCGTGCATGCCGGGAACCAGCATCCATTGTTCGCGCGGAAGCTTCGACCAACACTCCTTGCCGTCGGGTTTCCTGCGTGTGCGGGTGCGCCCATAGATGAACGCGCCCGCATAACGAGGATTATGCAGAACCCGCAACACTTGGCTGTGCTCCATTTCGGCCCAAAGAAGATCTCCTTTGTGCGGCCCTTTTTTCAGGCGTCGCGGAAACAACAACGCTTGCTGCCGAAAAGCTTTCACCACCGCACAAGCAGAGCCGGTGCGGCGGAACGCCTCGAACAAGAACCGAATGCTCTGCTGCACCTGCTGGTCCGGATCCAGGATCACACCGTCCTCGGCATCGTAGATAAAGCCGACCGGCAGCGGCGATTTGAGTTCGCCGCGTCGCGCCTTGTTCAGGATGCCGCCCTGCAGACGGGCCCGTAACACATGCAGTTCCGCTTCCGATAAAGTCCCTTTCAATCCGAGCAGCAGCCTGTCGTTAAAGTGGGCCGGATCATAGACGCCGTCTTCGTCCAAGATCAGCGTATCGGTCAAGGCGCAGATCTCCAGCAGCCGGTGCCAGTCCGTCGAGTTGCGGGCGAGGCGGGAAACCTCCAGTCCGAGCACGATACCGGCTTTGCCCACGCCGACTTCGGCCACCAGCCGTTGGAAGCCTTCGCGATCCCCGGCTGACGCCCCGGACTGACCCAAGTCGCTGTCAATCGTAATGATTTGGTCCAACGGCCAACCGAGCGCCGCGGCGCGATCCCGCAAAGCGTATTGCCGTTTCGTGCTTTCCGTGTTTTCGAAGACCTGCCGCAGGGTGGATTGGCGAACGTAGAGGTAGGCATTGCGTTTCAGATGAGCCGCCGTGACTTTCTGATGAGCCTCCGCTGTCAGCATGAGCAGACCTCCTGTGTTTGCAGATGAAAAATGATGCCCGCTAACACGACGGCCACCTGAGTACGCAGTTCCAGCGGCACGGAGTGAGGCACGGCAGCAGCAACCGGAGGAGAGGCCGGAGCAGGCGGTTCGATGATGGTGTAGCTGCGCCACGCACGGGCCCACGCCGCCATGCCTTGCCGGGTGAACAAGGCGTATCCGAGACTCCGCACGCCAGCCGGATTCGTCATCGCTTGGCCGCGCAGCTCCTCGTATTGAGCGATCAGCCCGCTGCCGGAATCGACAGCGATGGGATTCAGCGGTGTTTTTTTTGATCCTGCCGCAATCCGCGCTCGATGGTCCGCGCATGAAGCTCTACTCCAAACCGCTTTGCGATCAGGGGCGCCAAGTCTACTGCCCTCAGCGCGGCGTTGTCGGCCTGGATCTGGCGCACAAAGGCCAGAATTTCCGGCGTGAGCTTGTGGCCTTGCTTGGGGCCGCGCTTTTGTGGCACCAAACCGGCCAGCCCGCTGGTCTCGAAAGCGGTTTGAGCTTGGTAAAAGGAGGGACGGGAGAATCCGAATGAGGCCGCAACCTGGCTGATGGAACGCCCCTCCCGACGCACTCGGCGCAGCATCTCGTACTTGACTTGGACCAGATCGCGGGCGTCGAAGAACTCCCGCTCTCGGAACAGTGCGTCGCGGACCTTCTGCGGCTGCCGGTGGAGTGTGCCGGTCTGGCGAAGCGCCTGAAACTTGGGATCGATGGGGGATGCTTTGGGCATGAGCTGTTGTAAACAGAATTATGCCTACAGCGGGCGCGTTGTCAAGCTTTTTCGGAAGCCAAACCCAAGATCTATAAGGACAAAGATGGTATGTAGGGTAGTTGTTTACCTCCTCCGCGCACAGTCGTCCCGGCGCGTTTCTCTTTACAGCAGAGGCGCAGTTTACTTTACACATGGCTTTCCTTTCCGCTTTCCATACCTGCGATCATCTCCGCCAACTGAAGCAAGTCCTGCCAGCGGAAGTGGCACCGGCCGGCAGCGATGGTCACAAAGGGATCGGGCGTGATGGCATCCGTCCAGGTCGCCGGCAACGAGCACAGCGTGCCCTCGCCGTTATGGAAGTACACCCGATCCTCGCCCCAGTTATGGCGATAGACGACCAGCTCATACTCCCGGCCGAACAACGGATGAAACGGGTGCGTGACCCGAAAAGAGGGCCGCCATGCGCCCCGATCAGGTGCAGTTGAAGACCTGGGCCAAGGGCAAAGTGGAAGCCTTGGTGGGCTATGCGCGGCGCAACTTCTTGGTGCCTTTGCCGCGCGTGAGCAGTTATGACGAGTTGAATCAACAGCTGCTTGGTGCCTGTCAGAAGCGGCGGGCCAAAGTGCTGCGTGGCCATCAGGACACCATCGGCCAACGTTTCGAGTGGGACCGGCCAGCGCTGCTGCCACTGCCGGCTGCGCCCTATGAAGCTTGCGAGAAGCAAGCCACGCGAGTCAGTTCCCTGTCGCTGGTGCACTATCGCGGCAATGACTATTCGGTGCCGGTTGAGTTTGGCCATCGCGAGGTGATCGTCAAGGGCTCGGTGCAGGAAGTGATCATCTGCTGCGGAGCCCAAGAGATTGCCCGCCATCCCCGCTGTTATCAACAGCAGGAGGCTATTTATGAGCCGCGGCATTACTTACCCTTGCTGGAACGGAAGACGAATGCCCTGGACCAAGCCGCGCCGCTGGCCGGCTGGGAACTGCCGGAAGAGTTTGCGCGTCTGCGACAGTTGCTTGAAGCTCGTCAGGCGAAGAAGGGAAAGCGCGAGTATGTGCAGATCCTGCGTCTGCTGGAGCAGTTTCCGTTAGCCGACGTGCAGGCGGCTTTGCAGCAGGCCCTGCAGTTACAAGCTCTCTCCTTCGCCGCCGTGCCGCATCTGCTCCTGTGCCGGATCGAGGGCAAGCCGCCCCGGCTGGATCTGGAGAACTACCCGCATTGGCCCGCCCCGTGCGTGGCCACCACGGTGGCGTCCGACTACTTGCCGCTGCTCGCGGCGGGAGCCCGGCCATGAGTACATCGCCGGTGCTGCTGGAGCATCATCTCAAAGCCTTGCGCTTGCCCACCATGCTGCGGGAGTATGACAAGGTCGCCCAGCAGTGTGCGGCAGAGGCGGCCGACTATCTTCGGTTTCTGCTACGGCTGGTCGAACTCGAACTGCTGGATCGGGAGCGCCGTGCGACCGAGCGGCGGATTAAGGCAGCGCGCTTCGATGTCGTCAAGACGTTGGACACGTTTGATTTCTTGGCCCTCCCCTCGCTCAATAAACAACTCGTGCTGGACTTGGCTCGTTGCGACTACATTGATCGGCGGGAAAGCGTGCTGGCCTTAGGAAATTCCGATCCTGCAACATTCTGCACCTCCTGGCTACATGGCTGAAAGCATGGCATTTTCCACCCGCCGACCGAAGGTCGACGGGAATGCATTTGGACTCTGTTCGGCGGAAACTCACTTAGCGTTCCGCCCACAGCGGCAGCTCCCTCTCCGGAGTACACGGCTGGCTCCGTGCCCGGCGTTTGATGCGTTGTACTTGCTGGATGATTTCCTCGCGCTCGATCGCTTCGGCGGCAATCTCCCAAGGGGCCCAGGGCACAATCTGCGTGGCCGTCAGCTGGCCGGATTCGATCAAGCGTCGTACCACCTTATGACTGACTCCTAAGCGTTGTGAGGCCTCCTCTAAGGTGAGGCTGCGAGGACGAGAGGCGGCGTTATAGGCGGGCCATTGATGATAACTGCGGACTGAGCGGATGCGACCCTCATTCCAGGTGTTTCCTGTCCCGGTGCGGAGCTTGAGCCGATTCAAGGTGGCGGCGATCTGGTCGTCGGGGAACTGGCCCGCCATCTGCCGAATCACTTCGATCGCTTCGAGACTCGTGCAACGGCTATGTTGGCCGGTCGGATTCTTCTTCAGACGAAGCTCGGAGTGCCGGCCGCCGGTCCAACGAATCAGCAATACAATCTCCTGCTTCGCTTCGTCCACATCGGCAATGATTTCCTCGATCAGAATGCGAACAATGCGCTGCTTCAGACGCATATCGGTCGTTTCCGCATTCCAAACTGCAGGCAGGTCCTGCGCCAGGCTGCACAGCACCGCTTGGTCCGGTATCCGTGTGGCTTGGTCCGGAAGTTCGTTCTGATGCAATCGCTGTTCGACCTCTCCGGCCCGCTGCAAAGCGGTATTCCACCGCGCCTCCAGCTCCGCCGCGACCAGACGATGGCTTGGGTCGACCGCCTCGTAACGACGAGCGGCTAAACGCACCTCATATTGCGCTTGTTCCAGTTCCAGGGAAAGCGCACGATGACACTGGCGTTGCTGTTCGGCCACCCGCGCCGCCACCTCCAAAGCGGCCTCGATCGCGTTGCCTTCGACGGCCTTCAAGATCTCTGCCGCCATCGCACGGTCCGGCCGCAAGCCGCCGAACGAGATGCACCACGCCTCTCCATGATTGATCTGCGCTCCGCGGCAATGATAGCGTGGCACCTCGCCCCGCGTGCCGCTGTAAGCGACATGCAGCATTCTTCCGCATCGCCGACAGCGCAGCAATCCTGCCAGCAAGCCCCGCCCTCCCCGGCCGGCCTTCGGTTCCATGCGTGATTTCATGTGTGCGTTCTCGCTCAGCAGGACTTGATTCCGTTCAAACTGCTCCCAAGTAATGTAACCGGAATGGTGATCGCGAAGCAAGACCATCCAACTCGCCAACGGCTTGCTGTGACCCTCGCTCTTGCGGGCCCGGCCGTCCAGGATGCGGGTGCGCGCTTCCGTTTTGCCGAAGGCATAAGCCCCCGCATACATGGGGTTCCGCAACATGTGCCAGATCGTGTTATAGACCGGTAGTTTCCACAGAGTGTCGTGTCCGGGCGCTTCCAGAACCAGCGCCGGCAAGTTGATCTTCTCGGCTCGAAACCATAACAGCACTTGTCGGGCGCTTCCGAGCTCCGCCATCTTGGCGAACACCAAATGCACGGCCTCTTGCACGCGGCGGTCCGGCTCCATCTCGACCTTGCCCGTCGGCGTCCACCGGAAGCCGACGGGCAAGCGGAACTGCAACTCGCCCCGACGAGCCTTTTGACGAATGGCTTCGAGCGAGCGTTGCCGAAGCAGGTTCAATTCAAACTCGCTCATGGTGCCCCGCAGTCCCAACAAGAGCCGATCGTTCACGACGCCGGGATCATAGACGCCCTCGGCATCAACGACGAGGGTGCGCACAAGACCACAGAGTTCGATCAGATGATGCCAATCGCGACCGTTGCGAGCCAGTCGTGAGGCCTCGAGGCAGAACACGGCGCCAACCTGCCCGGTACAAACCTCCGCGACCAAATGCTCGAACCCAGGCCGTTCCACTTGGCCGGAACCGGAACGGCCCAGATCTTGATCAATGACTTCCTGATCAACGTCAACTACAAATTCGGCTGACGACAACTATTTTTCCCGTTTCCTAACCGCTACTGTCCTGGCTTGATCCAGCCGGGTCGGCTGCGGGTTCTGTCTTCTCCGGCGGCTCGCCGCCGTCCACAATTCCGGGCTGATTCTTTTTGGCTGCCTCCAGGCGATAACTGGCCACGTTGAGTTCGACAATGACGCTGTGGTGAACGAGGCGATCAATGGCGGCGGCGGTGGTCATGGCATCTTTAAAGATCAGAGTCCATTGCGAAAAGGGCAAATTCGAGCTGAGTAACACACTGCCCCGTTCATAGCGTTCGGCCAGTAAGGTAAAAAGAACCTCCATTTCTTCCCGGCTCTGCTGGCCATAGCCCAGCTCATCGATAATCAGCCCCTCGTAGGAGCTCAACTGTTTGATCAACCGGCTCAGCTTCAGCTCCTGCTTGGCCCGCAACAAGTCCTGCACCAACAGCGCGCTGGTCGTAAAGTGCAGCTTGCGTCCTTGCGCAATGAGCGCCAGCCCCACCGCACACAAGGCGTGAGTTTTGCCGCTGCCCGGATGACCGAACACGAGTAGATTCTCGCGCCGGTCGAGAAAGTCGCCTTCCAACAGTGTCTTGATCTGCCGCGCGGCCTTCACCGGCAAACGTTTCAGGTCAAAGGTCTCCAGATTTTTCTCGCGCGGAATCCGGCTTTGCCGCAGCAAGCGGCTGATGCGCGCTTCGTGTCGCGCGTCTTCTTCGCGATGAACCAGTTCGAGCAAGTACTGCTCGTAGGTCAACTGCTCGCGCTCGGCTTGCCGCGCCAGTTCTTCATAACTTTGGCGGACTGCCGGTAAGCGCAACTCGCGCAAGCCGTCATTGAGTTCGGCCTGCACATCCATCGGGCGGCTCATTGCACTCTCCCGTGCTCCGGCAGCAGCTCATCGAAACGAGCCAAGCGAATCTCGTCAATGTGAACCGTCGTCACCGGCACAACCGGTTGATGCAAGTGAGCCCGCACCGCTTCGAGCGTCACCGTTTCCTCTTCGGCCAGCAGGTGTCGGAGTGCTTCATCGACGGCGGTCTCTCCTTCCTGCGCTGCCAACTCGAGCAGTTCCAGGTACAGACGTGTTCCTTTCTGCGTGTCGGCCCCGCGTAGGGCCTCGTAGGCCATGCGAAAGCGGCTGGTCGGAAACAGATCAGCTTGATAGCGGTAGTTTTCAAAAGCACCGGGCTTGCGCACTAACCAATCAATGATGTGGCGGTAATCCACTGTGTGTTTACCCTTGCCGCGCAGCCGCTCCATCGTGGCGATCCGCTTCTGCCCGTACCAAACTTCCAGGTGTTCGGCGTAGAGCCGCACCTCGACGCGCTCGCCAATCAACCGGCTCGGGACTGAGTATTGATTGTTGTACACCCAGATCAGGCTGCCGCTCGTCACACGCACGCGCAACCGCACCAAACTCTCCAGCCGCCCGTCCGGCAGAGGGCGGAGCCGCTCGACTTCCGCCGCCAAGCGCGCCTGCCGTCCGGCATTGCGTTGCGCTACCAGCTTTTCGAGAAATGTGCGGTACTCGTCACGGCTGGCAAACTCAGGACTGCCGCGTAACAGGAGGGCTTGCGAGACGGCCCGCCGGAAGCGGTGGTGCGCTTGCTCCACATCGCCGTTTTCCTGCGGTTGTCCGGTTTGAATCCGTTGTCCCGCGAGACCGTAATGCCGCAACAGCGCCGCATACCGCTCCTGAAACGCACCCTCACTTTGCAAGTTGTTCACGGCGGCGGTCAACCGATCGGTCTGATGCACTTCCGGCACTCCGCCTAGCGACCACAAGGCGTGCTGCAAGCCTTGGCTCAAACTCTCCAGGCTCTCGGAAGCGCAAATCATCACCGCTTCCCAGTTGGAGTAGGTCAGCACGAAATGATAGACCAGGTGCGGAAAGTGCTGCCGCTGGATGGTGATGCCCAACTCGTTCATGCTGGTGAAGTCACTTTGGCACAGCCGTCCCGGCAGATGCTGTTGGGCGAAGTAGACCTCCTGGGCCGGTCCTTCGGTCACGCGCCAGGTCTTGATCTTGCGCTGCAAGGTCCGCAGTTGGCCTTCGACAAACTGGCTGGGGTGCTCGCGCTGTAACAATTCAAAAATGGTTTTGGCTTCCAGGCCCGGACTCTCTTCCAGTTGCGCTCGGATCTGGTCCCAAACGGCGGCAAACGGATCGGGCCGGGTACGCCAAGGGCGCGCTCGTTTCTGCTCACTCGGCAACCGGCGTAAGCGCAGCCACTTGCGGGCTGTCTTCGGGTCCATGCCCGCTTTGAGAGCGGCGATCTCTTGATTGGGTTCAATAAGGGACAAACGAAATAACCTCCTGACTTGCAAATCCGTGACCATCGGGAACCGTCCTTGTACTGGTTCCGATGCTCCCCTAACACTCACTTCTCAGCGGGAGTTTTAGTGGTCGTCAGTCGGGTGTTTCTATTTTCGTTGATCAACTTCCACCTGTTGAAAGCCGAGTTGCCGGGCGTGATCGGCCAGGCCATACTGCCGGCGCTGGCTCTCCTGATTGTGAAGCACTTGCCCGGGCGAGGATTGCCGAACATAGACCAGGGCCCGTCGTTGTAAGTGTTCGGGCGATAGTTTGGGATTCATCGCGGGTCTTCCTCCTCCGGCTCAAAGGACGCGGCGACGGCTGCGTTCCACAGCAGATCGGCGAGTGCCCGGGCCAGTTCCTGTTGCTTGTCGGGTGGCAAGCTTATCGGTTCGCTGTTTACCAGCGACAGCTTCATCTGTCTCGTCATGGGGGTTTCCTTGGCTGCCATGCGTGCCCTCCTGTAGCACCTGGTTCCCTGATGCTTTATCGTGTTTCGCACCGGAAGGCAAGCGATCCAGCAAGACGCGCAAGTCGGCCAGCGCAGCGGCGGAAGCAAGCGGAGGCCCCAGGGCGACATCGGCACTCCTGGTGACGTCGGCCATCCAAGAGGGGAAGGCCCCGATAGTGCCGTCGGGCAACTCGCAGTAGAGGTACTCTCCGCGCGGGAACTTCACCCGGCGCTGCAGGCGGAGAGTCTGCCCGTAGAGCGGGTGAAAGGGATAGTGAACCTGGATGATCTCGGGTCCATGAGCATTATGTTTCTGGCTCGTCCGGCACGGGCAAAACGCATATCGCTTTGGCCCTGGGCCTCGCCGCCTGTCAGAAAGGCTATCGTGTTCGCTTTGCGACGGCGGCGGGGTTGGTGCATGAGCTGCTCGAAGCCCGCGATGAAAAACGGCTCCTGCGCCTGCAAAAGCAACTGGCCGCTTTTCAGCTCCTGATCGTGGATGAATTAGGCTTTGTGCCGCTATCGAAAACCGGGGCGGAGTTACTGTTTGAAATCTTTAGACATCGTTATTCATATTCAGGGGTTCCTTTCTTATCACTTCCAACCTCGGCCCGCACCGGAGCCCGTCCGTTTGACTCGGCGGCACGTTGGAAGCGCCACTCCCAGCGCTGGCCTTGCGCGATCCGATAAGCGACATAGTCTCCCTGTCGCACCAAGTTCCAAACCGCCTCGCCGGCGATGTCATGCTGTTTCATGAGAGCACTTCGGGTGAACAGATTCCGCTCCCGCGTCGAGCCGTTTAAGCGCGTCACGTCTTTTGCCGTGAGTTGCACCCACAGCTTCGAGGCCGGACAGCGCTGATCGCACGCCAACACGCCGTGCTGTACCCAGAGCTGAATCAGAGAGGGCGAGACATCCAGTAACCGAGCTGCCGTTTTGACAGGCATCCGTTGGTCGGCTCGGGCCGTCGTTTGTTTCGTGTTGATGGGACAAGCGGTAGGAATCCGATACTGCTTGCGCATCGAGTAGACCCGCGCATGGGTCCAGTGTTTTCCTGTTTGCGTGAGAATGCCTTCCGCGTTGAGTTGCTCGGCAATCCGATGATCCGGGTACTGTTGGGCTAAGCGGCGGAGGCGCTCCACCAAGC
>JAFAUR010000508.1 GCA_019243205.1 Acidobacteriaceae bacterium
AATGCCGTTCGCATAATCAAACGCGGGTACGGTGATGCTAGTCGGACGCTGCAGCCCGCTTTGATAGTTGTATGTATAGCTCCCGTACGCTTTCAGACTAGGGTTGAACTGATGATCCACACGGGCCGAGTAGTCGGTGAAAAAGGTTCGTGATTTCGAGGCCCAAGTATAGTTGCTGACCGGTCCGGTCGTGGTCAGCGAACCGGGTGTATTAGGCGGAGCCCATGGACTGTAGGAAAGCAGCTTCAGATAGACCGGATCCATCTGGCTGCGTGGAATCACGTTGCCGGGAATCGGCTGTCGCGTCCACGCTCCGTTGACAAACTGCGTCGTGGAAGGATCGTAAAGCTGCTGCCCGATGCCGCCGAAGGAGAAGTTGCCATTCTGTTCGTCAGGGGTCGGGGTCTGGCTCGTGAAGGCCGCTGATTTTTTTTCGATCAGCTTCTGAGCGCCAAAAAAGAAAAACGTTCTGTTCTTGCCGTTATAGACCTTAGGAATTGAGATCGGCCCGGAAAGGCTTCCATCCAGTTGCATGAACCACGCCGGCACTCCATCGGGGGCTCCTGGTTGGGGCTGAGAGGTCTTGTACAAGTTAAAAAATTGGCGATGAGTCATGCGCCGGGTCCGCCCGTAGTCGGACGCCTCGCCGTGGTACTCGTTAGTTCCACTCTTCTTCGCAACCGTAAGGACTCCACCCGACGTGTGGCCGTATTCCGCGGGTAGCGTCCCCGTCACTAATTGCACTTCGCCGACGGAGTTCTCAACCGGCTTGATATCCGTTCCCGTGCTCAAGACGGGATCGTTGCCGAATACGCCGTCTTCGAATACAGTCGTTCCCGTTGATCTCAAACCCGAAACATTGAATCCGCTCGTGGAGCCCCCATAGGCGTAGCCATTCATGGTGACATTGGGGCTGATGTTTAGCGTGTTCAGCACATACCGTTGATAAAGCGGCATCTTGTAAAGCGTGTCGCCCTCCGTCACAGTACTAGTGGAGGATGTCTCCGTTTCGAGCAGCGCAGCCGTACTAGTCACCTCGACCTGCTCCGTTACCTGGCCCAGCTCAAGTGTTCCGTTTACAGGCAGAACATCTCCCACTCTTAGTTGGAGGTTCCGTTGCACCAGAGTTTTGAAGCCGGACGCCTCGAAGGTTACGTTGTAATTGCCCGGTTGCAGTGACTCGATGCGATAAATGCCATCGGCATTCGTCTCCGATCGCGCCTGGAAGTTGGTCTGCGTCTCTACGACCACAACTTTCACTCCGGCCACCGGAGCAGCCTGCTGATCCGTAACCGTTCCGGTTATGGTCGCGGTGCTTAATTGCGCCCTCGCGTGAGCGGTGACAAAGAGCAGCATCACAATGGCGACTGCCGCACATACCCGATTTCGCTTGCCGAAATCGGAAAGCCATGAAGCAGATTGAATCCGGAGCATCCCCTAACCCCTTAAGCGAAGCTGGTTACACTAACGTCCGGTAATGGTATCAGACGACCGCAGCGAATCGCAATTGTTCTTCTATACGAATTGCGTGTCCGCGGGCGTTCTCCGAATCAATTCGTTTCTACTACCTCGATCGCGTTTACTTCCGCGTAGTTCCGGATGGGAACAAACTGCAGCAGCAGAAGTCCTTGTGCGTTCGGTTTCAAATCGTGAAAGACCTTATCAACGCTGCGATTGGGTCCGCCCGCCTCTCTGGCGATGTCAAAATCGCGAAGCAGAGCCACTCCGTCCGCAAACACATCGAACCGGCGACGGTCGAACGAAGTCGGATCCTGGGACTCGGGACTCCCGAACCAGGTCTCGGCGTGATGCAAGGTGAGCGTATATTTCCCCGGAGCCAACGGAATGTGGTACGAGAAGTTGCCGTATCGCTCGCCCTGGTACAGAGCTTTGTCTGGCCTGTTTAAAATGACGTGCCGCCGCGAAACCAAGGTGCCCCCGCAAAAATATTCGTCTGCCGCCCAAAAGTGACCGTCGGAATCAGTTACAGGCGCCGGTTGAGACACAATGCGCACCGGTCGAATCCGTCCGGGTGAGCTCGGCATGATCGAAAACCCATTCAGAAAGGCCGGTCCGGTCAATCCTGTAAACCGAAGGTGAAGCTTCCCGTCAGCAGCTGGAGCCACGTCCTTGAAGACACGCTCATGCAGGCGATTTGGAGCGCCCGCTTCCATCAAAGGATCGAACTGGTTCAGAACAAGCGTTCCGTTCAAGAAGACCTGAAACATGCGCGTGCCGTCGCCGCCACCCTTCGGATTGCCTGGCCCATACTCGGTATCGGCAAACAGTAGATGAAGCTCATACGTTGTTTGCCGAAGCGGCACATCGTACTGAAAGGAGAACCCGGAGCGCTGGGAACGGAGCAGGTGAGAATCCGGCTGGGCTTGGATCATTGCTCCGGGCGCTAGTGGGCGCGCAGAGCCGCCTTTGAAATAGCTGTCCGGCCCCCAGACGTTACCCTGTTTGTCGGTAAACGGTGGGCCTTCGTATCCCGCGAGGATCCGAACCTCACCGGGTATGGTCTCGGCCGACTCCATTGTCCTGATTTCGCTCGCCGCTTGCTGCGAATGGGCAATACGCCGATAAACCAACAAAACGGCGGCGGCAATTAGCAAGAGCAGTGTTGCCCCGATAAAAACGAACCGAAGCCGGTTGTCCCATCGGAAATGATTTCTCGGCAATTCAGTGGAGTTTGGAGCTACGTCCGGCAGTTCAACCGTGGCCAAATCGAGTGCCGATACCGTCTGACCGTGCTCGGGAGCAATGAGTTCGGCAATCACGGGGGTCCGGTTCACATGAAAATGCGGCCGGTACTGCCCGTTGGGAATGGATATATGAACGGGATGATCCGCACCCGGGCCGGCATAGTACTCCTGCAGGCGTTTCCTCAGCCGGTGGGCCTCGACGCGAACGATGGAGTCTTTCTTGGGATCGAAGTCGGGGGGCCGTCCTAACGCCTCGACCGCAATGCTGTACTCTTTGACCCCTTCGCTCTCACCTCTCAAATGCTGTTCGCAGACATAGCGAAAGAAACGGCCCAAGCGTGGCGCTTTATCGAATAACCCGGATTCCAGGACAAGCTCAACCTCTGCTCTCTCCTGCTCTAGTGACGGAGCGATACCCATCTGAAGCTCAACAATTTCCGGAAGTATATCAGAGAAGATCGAAGGCTGTGAAACCACGCCCCGTTCAAACCGTATCGTCGGGGCGCCGATGTAACGTCGTTGATTACAAACGACAACGTACAAGTAACCCCGGCAGTTAGCCGTACGGTAACTCCCGGGACCGTTGCAGGCCTGCCACGGCAGTCTTTATAGTAGCCACAGAATCAAAGCTGTATATTTTGGCAGCCTCGCTACCGAAGGGAATCTTTCCATGTCGAATATTGCGCGACGCGGCAGGCCGTACGCGATCGTCCTGTTTAGCGTATTGTTGTGCTTCAGTCTGCGATTGCATTCGCAGGCATTGTTCGCGACTCTCACGGGTGTGATCAGCGACGCGAGCGGCGCCGTTGTCGCCAATGCCAATGTCACATTGCGCAACGCTGAGTCCGGCGATGTCCGCACCAGCGTAACCGATTCGCAAGGCTACTACACGTTTGCATCGGTTCCTGTGGGGACTTACGATCTTACGGTCGAAATGGCAGGGTTCCAGAGCGTTAAAGTGACCGGGATCCCGCTCGGCGGCGGTGAAAAACGGAACGTGAATGCTTCCTTGCAGGTCGGCAACACCACGCAGACAGTCGAAGTCACCGGGTCTGCCGACATTATTACTCCGGTGGATTCCGGCGCCAAGGCGGCGGTGCTGACCACGCAACAGCTTCAGAATTTCGTCCAGGTGGGCAGCAATGCCGCTGAGTACCTGAAGATCATACCCGGATTTGGCAATTTCAATGGGAACAACAACAAATCGAATTACACCGGCCAGGTAATCGGAATAAACGCGAACGGGGATGGGGGCAGCCAGAGCCCGCTAAACAATGCGTTTTCGTATAACGGTCTACCCGGCAACACACTGGACATTGTGGCCGATGGCGCCCATGTCTCAGATCCCGGTTGTAACTGCGATACTCCCGTGAATCCCAACTCCGACTTCCTTCAGGAGATGCGCGTGCAAACGTCCAATTTCTCCGCGGAGGAACAGAAAGGACCGATGGTGATTACCTCGGTCACCAAAGCCGGCGGGTCACAATTCCACGGCGTAGGATTCTTCTCCGCCCGCAACTATACGCTCAATTCGAATGATGCGTACGCCAATGCAACGGGCGTCGCACGGCCTGCTGACAAGTTCTACTATCCCGGGGGCGCAATCGGCGGACCGGTTCTGATCCCGGGTACTAAGTTTAACCACAATCACGATAAGCTGTTCTTTTTCACCGGATACGAGTATTTCTTTCAAACGATTGACACAGGCGTCCTCACCGCTACCGTGCCCACCAAGGGTATGCGAACCGGGAACTTCTGCGCGAGTGAGGTCGCGGGAGAGGGCACACTGTACAACGGCAAACCCGCCAACGCCGTCACTTTCCCCGGCGGCGGCTGCCAGATGCCGACAAGCCTACTCGATCCGAACATGCAGGCATTGATGAACCTTTTCCCGCTTCCGAATGCCAGCGGGTTCGGATTCAACTACGCACAATCGGAGATCTTCAATCAGAACAATCAGCAATGGGTGGCGCGTGTCGACTACAACGTGAGCGACAACACCAAGATTTTCGTCCGCTATAACCTGCAGCGAGAAACTCAGCCATTCCCGGTCGGTCTCTGGTGGCGCAATGGCGGCCAGGTGCCCTACCCAACACCAGTTGAAGGGAAGAACCGCTCTGACTCTGTTACCGGCACCCTGACCCACGTATTTAGCCCGACGATGACAAATGAAACCGTCTTTGCTTACACGTTCGTCGGTTTTCCTAACGTTTTTGCCGATCCGGCCAAGGTCAATCCGAAGAATGTCGGCTTCAACGAAAACCTGCTCTTCCAGAACAAGGCCACGAGCTCTCAAATACCTGCCTTCGGTGCTTTTGGACCTAATGAAGCAGCTCTGATCTTCAATCCCGGCGGGTTTGAGGCGGGCGGCGTTTCGTCTGGTCTCTACGCCAACAAGTACATGCCCAGCGTGAGCGATACTCTGACCAAGGTTATCGGCACTCACACGGCCAAAGCCGGCTTCTTCTACGAGTGGATTCGCAACGCTCAACCGGCGAACAACTACACCAATGGACTCATGCAGTTCGTGCCATCGAGCAACCAGAATTTCACCACCGGCAATGCGTACGCCGACATGCTCGAAGGCAACATGTCGCAATTCCAACAGCAAAACTTCAACCGCGTCAACGATATTTCCTACAACACGTGGGAGGGATTCATCCAGGATTCGTGGAAGATTACGCCTAAGCTGACCCTGGAAGGCGGTCTCCGCATCACTCACTTCGATCCCTGGATCGATCGTCTGGGCTACGGGTACTCTATATTCATTCCTTCTCAGTACAACGCAGCGAACCAGGGCGCCTGTTCGGCCGCTCCCACTTTCTGCGGATTCCAGTGGCATTCGCGGGATAGCGCCGTACCTCTCGGAGGCTTTCCGTCTCGTGGAGTCTTCTGGCAGCCAAGATTCGGTGTCGCGTACGATTTGTTCGGTACAGGCCGTACAGTCTTCCGTGGTGGATGGGGCCGGTTCTATTATCACAGCGGCCAGTTCACCTCCGGACTCGACACCGCCGCCGGATCGGCCAGCATCACGCTTACGCCAAGCAGTATCGGAAACAATCCCCTGTATGTACGCAATCTTGCGTCCATGAACGTGACTGCCCTGCCATCCACGCCGTCCGCCGTCGATTCAAAAGACAACAAGCAGCCGTACACGGACAGTTATAGCTTCACAATCTCCCAGAAGACGCCCTGGCGCGGCCTGCTCGAAGTGGGCTACGTCGGGAATCAGAGCAATGATCTGCAGAACACGTCAGGCTACGGCAGCAATATCAATCTCGTCCCTGTGGGAGCCATGTTCAAAACGGACCCAATCACCGGCAAGCCTGGGACCGATCCGTTCAACGCGAATGCAAACGACTATCGCCCGTACTATGGATACGGCGACATCAATCAGGCGACCAACAATCTTTACTCCAATTACAATGCCCTGCAACTCACCTGGGCGCATCAGGATAATCGCACGACGATTCAGCTCAACTATACTTTGGGCAGATCGCTGGGGATCGTACCTGGTCCTGGCGGCGGCAGTAATCTGAGTTCTCTAAACGCCGCCACCGATCCGTTCAATCTCCGCAACAACTATGGCCCGTTGCCGGGTGACCGCCGTCACCTGTTCAACGCGGCATATTCGGTCATGCTGCCTAGCCCAATTCACGACAACAAAATCCTGTCAGGCGTCGTGAATGGCTGGCAGCTCTCGGGCATCACGCAATTTGAGAGCGGCGGGAACATAACCGCAAACAGCACGAACGGCAATTACAACCTGCAGCTCAATAGCGCGGTGTTCCCCGGTACGACGGAGAAAATCTCGAATCAGTCGCTGCTGGGAACCAACGCTATCCAGCTCAACCCGATCATTACCTGTAATCCTACGGCGAATCTCGGAGCGCATCAGTGGATCAACGGGAGCTGTTTTGGAGTGCCGACACAAGGTGGACAGAACGGTCCGACGATTCTGCCCGCTATTTATGGTCCTGCGTTCTTCAACACCGATCTGGGCTTATTTAAGAACTTCCAGATCAAGGAATCGATGAAGCTGCAGTTCCGCATACAAGCGAACAACTTCCTCAACCACCCGCTCTGGTCGCTATCCCAGGGCAATGCCTTGAACCTCAATTTTACGCAAGACACGACGGGAAAGATTACGCAAAGCAATTCGCAGTTCGGCACAGCGCAGTATAAGACCGGGCAGCGAATCGTCTTGCTGGAGGTGAAGTTCTACTTCTAGCTGAACCAGCAACAAGAAACCAGATGGCCCGAAGAGCACCGTTCCTCTTCGGGCCATTTGCCTCTAAATGACCGTAATATAATCAGGCATTCCGCTGATGTACCGCGTTGTCCCCGCTTTGTTTTGCGCGCTCTGCCTCTGTGCCCAATCACCCGAGTCGCCCCAGGAGATTCTTAAGCGCGCAGTCGACGAGCAGCAATCCGGCAATCTCGACGCGGCTATCGCAGACTATCGCGTGCTGATCCAAAGATATCCGCAGATACCGGAGATACGCTCGAATTTAGGAGCCGCATTGGCGTCAAAAGGGCAATACTCGGAAGCTGTCACGGAATACAATCGCGCGCTAAAGCTGCGGCCTAATCCGCAAGTTCGGCTGAATCTCGCGTTGGCTTATTACAAATTGGGGGATTTGTCGCACGCGGTCAGCAGGCTTCAGCAGGTTCGATCCGAACAGCCATCGAACATACAAGCCATCACTTTGCTCGCCGATTCCTACCTGCAGCTCGGCCAGAACAAGCAGGTGATCGATTTACTCGACTCCTTACAACGCGAGAACCCTGATAACTCCGCCTATAACTACTTGTTGGGTACCGCGCTCATACGGGATGGGCAGATCGCCAAAGGGCAACTGATCATTGACCGCATTCTGAGAAACGGCGATTCGGGCGAAGCACGTCTGCTGATGGGCACAACAAAGTACATGGTGTCGGACTTCGCCGGCGCGCTCCAAGACTTTCAGAAAGCGGTGGAATTGAACCCCAATTTGCCCGATGTTTACTCGTACTACGGGCTGGCGCT
>JAFAUR010000976.1 GCA_019243205.1 Acidobacteriaceae bacterium
TGCCGTCACGACGGCGATTTCGCGAGCTTAACCGCCCATGTGATAGAAGAACTGCTCCTCAGTTATCTTGCCGTCCTTAACCGTGTACAGGGCAGTTTCGTCGAGGTTCATCCGTTTGCCCTTCATCGGACCGTCCTTGCCTGTGACATCCAACTTGAAGCGGACAATAAAGCGATCTCCGTGCGGCCACGGTCCTTCTGCCTCCGCACTATGGACCTCGTGATTGTTCGCCCACCACTCATTCTTTTCCCTTATCGCCTTGATGCCTTCCTGACGAGCCGGCATTCCCGGTCCGCCCATCGGCTCGACGCTGACGATATGAGGGCTGTACAAAGTATCAACAGCTTCCATAAATTTGCCTTGCCGGCAAAGTTCAACGAGCTTCTTTCCTACGGATAAAGTGTCATCCATGCGCAAACTCCTCTATGAAAGTATATGCGGGATCTACTAGTTTCGAAAGCGCGTTGCACGATTGGAAAACGAGCGCGCGTGCTCAGAGCAGCGGTTGTGATATACCTCTTTCGGGAGCAAGGCGAACAGCATGGACACGGTAGATCGGCGCTCGCTTCTGAAAACCCTGAGCTCGGCAGGACTCGTTTCTGCGGTCCCGAACTCGGTATCGGGTCGCGACCCTGCCATGCCGCACGTTGTTCATGAGGCTGCGGAAACTGGCGCGGACCCAGATGAGAAGCCGAAGTATTCCATCAAGTTCGCGGTCATCGGTCTGGATCACAATCACATCAACGGCATCACCGCGGCGGTGCAACGCGGCGGCGGTGAACTGGTTTCGGTGTACGCAACCAATCCGAAAGCGATCGCCGATTTCCAAAAGCGCTTTGGAAACGTGAAGGTCGCGAGAAGCGAGAACGAAATCCTCGAAGATCCGTCCATCAAGCTCGTTGCTTCCGCTGCAATCCCGGATCAGCGCGCGGCCTTAGGGATCAGAGTCATGCGGCACGGCAAGGACTATTTGAGCGACAAGCCGGCCATGACAACCCTTGAGCAGCTTGCCGAGGTCCGCAAGGTTGTCGCAGAGACCGGCCGGATATTCGCGATCATGTACTCGGAGCGATTGGAGGTCAAGGCGGCGGTTAAGGCAGGGGAACTGGTCAAGTCGGGCGCAATCGGGCGCGTCATCCAGACTGTGAACCTCGCGCCGCATCAGATATATCAGTCTGGAGAGGCGACTCGGCCGGAGTGGTTTTGGGATCCCGCGCGTTATGGCGGCATCCTGTGCGACATCGGGTCTCATCAAGCCGATCAGTTCCTCTACTTCACGGGTTCAACGGTCGCCGACGTGACGGCATCGCAAATTGCCAATGTGGACCACCCGGACAAGCCGAAATTTCAGGACTTCGGCGATATGATGCTGCACGGCAACGGGGGCGCTGGATACGTCCGCGTCGATTGGTTTACACCGCGCGGACTGGGCGTGTGGGGTGACGGCCGGCTGTTCATTATCGGAACCGAGGGGTATATTGAGCTGCGCAAATACACCGATGTTGCGGGGCGAAAAGGCGGAAATCACCTCTTCATAGTCGATCAGAAACAGGCGCGCTACATCGAGTGCAACAACGTCGTTCTCCCGTTTGGAGCACAATTTGTGAGTGATATTGTGAACCGCACGCACGTTGCTCAGGATCAGCAGCAGGCACTGCTCGCCGCCGAGCTTGTGCTGAAAGCACAGAAGAACGCCCGAGTGCTGCAATTCTCCGTGTAGCTTTTGTCCATCCGCTAGAAAAAATCCTGATTGTGTCTTTGAGCAGGCCATTCGTCTCATCGCGAGAGGACAGAAGAGTGGCCACATCGTCTACAAATCAATTTGCAGTTATCACTGGCGCTTCCAGCGGGATCGGTTACGAATTGGCTAAACAGTTCGCGCAAAACGGCTTCGATGTCTTGATTGCTTCCGCAGGTGAAGGCATCCGAAGTGCCGCCCGCGATCTCGAAGCGCTTGGCGTCAAGGTTCAAGCTGTACAGGCGGACCTGGCGACTCATGAGGGTGTGCATGAGCTTCAATCCGCCATTCAGTCGAGTGGCCGCCCGCTGGACGCGATTGCGATCAACGCGGGCGTGGGCGTGAGCGGGCGGTTTGTCGAAACCGACTTGGCCGAAGAACTCAACATGGTCGACCTGAACGTGACTTCCACGCTGCATCTGGCCAAGTTCGCCGTCAGAGAGATGGTACAGCGAGGCAGCGGGCGCATTCTTTTTACCTCCTCGATCGCCGGAACGATGCCGACCCCATATGAAACTGTGTATGGCGCGACCAAGGCATTTGTTCGGTCGTTATCGGAAGGACTGCGTGAAGAGTTGAAGGACACTGGCGTAACGGTGACCGCACTGATGCCCGGAGCAACCGAAACGAACTTCTTCCATCGCGCGGGCGCCGACGACACCAAACTGGGCGCGAGCGAGAAGGATGACCCGGCTGAGGTCGCAAAGGAAGGCTTCGAAGCAATGATGGCCGGTAAGGACCACGTCGTCGCCGGTTCATTCAAGAACAAGATGCAGGCAGCAGCCGGATATACGCTACCGGATCCTCTGGTTGCTAAAGCGCATGCAGGTCAGTCCGCGCCCGGTTCAGCGAACAAAAAGTAGACCTACGAGCCAGGTTCATAGGTCAGCATATAAAGAATCAAGGCTTGCTGTTCCTGGCCGCTGAATCCGGACTGCGGATCTACCCAATAGGCGTGCCCAGTACCTGCCACGTTCATCCGCCGCAGGGGAGGGGATGCTTCATTGGCGGCAACCACGCGCGCGCGAAGTCCGCGATCGACTAGCTTCGCGGGAGCCAGTTGCGCGCGGCCTTCATCGGTTTTCAGTAATCGGTTGGCCTCGTCCGTTGTAACGGCGTGCCCCCATAAATCGTATGCCTGCGGGCTTGTCCGGTTGCGACTCAGGACCTTGTCAGGCGCAGGCTCATACGCGTACTGCACGCCCACGCCAGCAGCAATCCCGATAGCAACAAGAATCGCGAGAGGAAGGGCCGCTGCCCACACCAGTACCCGGCGCACAATCACTCAACTGGACGCCTCCGGCCTCGAAACTCACCACTCGGAAGATCACCGAGGTTCTTTCGGTGAGAGAGGACCATCCGTCTGCGAGCTGTTGTGAGGCACCCTTCCTCAGCACGCCAATCTCAGGGCTGCGTCCCACTCAGCAGGTTCTTGATCACATCCCCGAGCTTGATGAACTCGTCGTATTCCGAAGGCTTGCGGAAGTAACCGTTTGCGCCCAGGTCGCTCATCTGCTGGCGGTCTCGTGCTGAATCGGACGTCGACACAGCAAGCACCAGCGCACCGCGGGAGCGTTGACTCTGACGCATGTGCCGTAGCACCTCAGTGCCCGGCCGCTTCGGTAGATTGATGTCAAGGATTACCAGGTCTGGCGGAGTCATATCGTTGTCGGTATCCGCACGATCGAAGAAGCGCACGGCCTCGTCTCCGTCCTTCACAACGTGAACGGTAAGGGCGAGGTCCGCCGCTTGAATTGCGTCCTGAATCAGCGCCACGTCGGCATCATTATCGTCAACGACGAGCACATGGATGGACGTGCCGTGAGGGTTCGAGCGGCTATTCCGGGAGGGAAAAGCGGAAGGTGGATCCCTGTCCGGGGGCGGAATCGACCCAGATCCTACCACGATACTGGTCAACGATGCGTCGGCAGATCGCCAAACCGATTCCGGTCCCTGCATACTCATTCTTTGTATGCAGACGCTTAAACAGCCCAAAAATATGCTCCTTATATTGTGGGTCGATACCGATTCCGTTGTCACTTACGGCGAATATCCAGTCCCCGTTCTGCCGCTCCGCCGTTATGCGCACCGTGGGAATTCTTTCGGGGCTGCGGTATTTGACCGCATTGCCGACCAGATTTTGAAAAAGCTGCTGCAAATGGGTTGGACTCACTGGAACTGAAGGCAACCGGTCGGCAGTCACCTGCGCAGCGCTCTCGGATATCGCGCTGGAAAGATTGTCCAGAGCCGCTCGTAAAGCTGCATTTGCGTCCGCGATCTCGACCGATCGGTCGTATTTCAATGCTTCAGTGTAAGTGAGGAGGTCGCGCACGAGTGCTTCCATCCGGACCGCGCCGTCCCTCAGGAACCTGATGTAGTCCAGTGCTTGCGGGTCGAGCTTTTCGGCGTGGCGCTTAGCCAGAAGTTCGCCGTAGATTTTAATGGCCCGCAACGGCTCCTGGAGATCGTGGCTGGCCGAGAATGCGAACTGTTCAAGAGCCTCGTTCGCGCGCCTCAGGTCATCTTCGACGTGTTTCTGCGGATCGATATCGGTGGAAGTCCCAAACCATTTCGAGATCCTGCCTGAATGGTCAAAGATGGGCAGCGCTCGGCCGATGAACCATCGCCAGCGTTCCTCGCTCCGGTCCCATAACCGATGCTCGAAATTGTAGGGCTGGCCAGAGCGAATGGCTGTGTAATAGGCTTCAAGTGTTGCCCGCATGTCTTCGGGGTGAATGGCAGTCACCCAGCTGGCATCACCGAAGACCTCACGACTGAAACCAGTGAACTCGTACCACCGTTCGTTGTAGTAATCTATGTACCCGTCGGGGCGCGCCGTCCAGACCATTTGCGGCATCGCATCCGCCAGTTGTCGAAATCTGGCTTCGCTCTCGACCAAGGCTGATCGAATCCGCTTGGCGTCCGTTATGTCGCGAGCGATCTTGGATGCCCCGACGATAGTTCCTGCCGAGTCTTTGACAGGAGATATCGTGAGGGAAATATCTAAGAGCCCGCCGTCCTTGCGGCGGCGTATTGTCTCGAAGTGATCGACCCGCTCGCCTCTTCTCAGGCGTGCGAGGATATTTGGCTCCTCTTCCTGACGGTCTTGCGGAATCAGCAGTTCCGCAACGGTTTTCCCGATCGCCTCGTCGGGTGTGTATCCGAACAGCCTTTGAGCGCTTTTGTTCCAGCTTGTGATAACCCCGTTCAGGTCCTTGCTGATGATGGCGTCATCGGACGAATCCACGATCGCGCTGAGCAGAAGACTCGAGCGTTCCGTGCGCTTGCGGTCACTGATGTTCCGCGCGATCTTGGATGCTCCCACGACATTCCCTGTGTCGTCCTTAACGGGAGACATCGTGAGGGCGACGTCCACCAGGGCGCCGTCTTTGCAGCGCCGCACCGTCTCGAAATGGTCTACATGCTCGCCCCTTCTTAGTCGGGCCGAAACGTCCAATTCCTCATCCTGGCTATCTTGCGGAATCAGGAGTTCCGCGATCGTCCGCCCGATCGCTTCCGACGCTGTGTAACCGAACAGCCTTTCGGCGCTTTTATTCCAGCTTGTGACGACCCCGTTCAGGTCCTCACTGATAATCGCGTCATCGGACGAATCGACGATCGCGGTCAATAGAAAAGCGGCCGAGTTTCCGGAGACTTTGCCCACCGTGCGAGACATGGAAAGCAATTAGATTGAATTTCTCCCTTGCTTTTAGCGTATATGAACAGATGTGACTACGGTTGATTCAGGCTGTTACAGGAATACTTCATATCCGGTCAGGTATGCTACAACGCAGTCACGTAGAGCCCACTCGACCGACGATTGGATCTATCTACACTCCGACGATACGGTGAACGTACGATCAGGAGCGATCGAGACGACGAAGATTTCATCGAAGCCCTCAATCGTCTCCGGTTTCTGTAATCGTCTGCATTTCCGATTACACCCGCCACGGGCATGATGGCTCGTGTGCTCGCGGGGCGTTCCGGCGCAAGCCCTGATCGAGAGAGCTGTTCTCGCCGATACGGACGTGAGTTATCGAGAAATCGTTCGCGATAAAACGTTATTTTGCCGGACCCAAGGACCCCAATGAAGATCACTGCCTACATAAAGCTGCAGCTCGATCGATACTTCCTCAGTTCAATGGTCAATCCAGAGCCGAAACGAGATCTTGAACGGGGCGAGTCTTCAGGTGGCAACACAATCAATGATCCTGCCGAGCTTCGCCTCTTGTAACGTCTCCGACGCCAAGCCTCGAAATTTGCCTGCCACCTGCTGACGCAACATCGGTCGCCGGCGAAAACCCTCGAAGCAGGCTTCTCGCACCTGATGACATGACTGTTTCTTGATTTGATCCCGATTCGACACCTCATCGAACTTGGGTAGCCTCGGGCAAGGGTGACCTTGCTTCAGGGGCGACTGGACGTCGTCTCTCTGAATTCGCGACTTTTCATACTGCTCGGGCTCTAGTTGTCCATCAAGTAACGAGTCTGCCGCCATGTAGTGAAGGCTGTGGTCCGCATCTCCCTTCGTGCTAACTGATTTTGGGTCCAGATTTTTTCCGCGACCAATCATCTCGTACGCCACTTTGGATGTCTCGATACGAATGGAGCGGGTCGCATGCCTGCTCAACCGTGCGCGGTGCACATTTCAAGCAGCCCGTGTTGCAGTGGCGAGTTCGGCACTACCTACGGTTGCGATCGCGGTGGCATGCGCCGCTTGTTGCCGCGAGAGTTGCAGGATGCGTGCGATGCCGCCCGCCAGCGAAATCGCTTGCGTGGCCGCGTGATCGAAGCCCGCTTTCATGATGGGAACGCCGCTCGCGGTAAGCCGGCATTCCAATTGGTACGCGAGTGCGATCGCCGCAAGAAAGTCGCCCCTGATGGCGTGGCCAGACTTGCGGCGACTAAGATACCGCCGAGATTATCCGAGCACGGCAGGCTGCGTATGCGTCCATGAAATCCAGATAGCGAACCAGAGCCGAGTTGTAGAGGTTCCGTGCTCCCGTGTTGCGCACCCGCCACCAATCAAGAACAGGGGCCGCTGCTTTACGCTTGCTCTTGTTGCGTGCGAATCGCCGGATAGGTGCTGCGTCGAGAACGCCGAGCGCGCACCCGAGTGAATCGAGCAGATGCGCTTCCATCCGGTTTTGCGCGGCGGGAGTCAATCGTGCACTGTCATCGCGCTGCCAGGGAGCTCGGAAGCTCGCGTCCCAGCAGCTTGCCGTCGAAGGCAAACCTCTGGCGACGTAAGGCACGTATGTAGGCGGGCAGCGTTTCCGCGGTTAGAGTGCCACCGTGCATCGCATGAATCCATTGGGGATTGAGGGCCTTCAGCCGATCGACTACATTTCGAACCGGATCTTCGTGGGCGAAGATACCAACGGTCCGGTACATGGCGCACATCGCGTCTGCGAGGTCCTCCGAAACGATAGCTGGCTGATCACCTGGCTGAATGAAGAGGTCAGCAGGAAACAGGCTGTTCGTGAACTGTTCCATCACCATCATCGAATCCCAATGGTGCACATGCGGCGTTTCGAGGAACCGGAGCTTGTGGTTTCCGAGATCCAGCGTTTCACCATCCTGGAACCCCGGACCCGAGTCGTGACTCCGAATCCGCGCGCGTTCAGTTGAATCGAGAGAGCCGATCCGATGAGCTCGGCTTGCGGCGCTTCAGACATGAAGCGATCCATTCCTCCGTTCTCGTCGCCTTCCCAGTGTAGGAGCGCGATGTAGGCGAGACGAGAGGGGTCGAGCACTTCGGCGATGGCTTCGCGGATGGACTCGTACGCACCGTGTTCACCGGTGTGAATGAGCGCCGGGCGCTCATCGTCAATCACGAACTGATTGAACGTGATCCGGTATGACGGCGTCCACGTCGAGATCCGATAGATGCCGCCTGTAATGTGATCAACACGCGTCTCCATGTGCGCTCCCTTCAAATGCATACCGTAGCTCAGCTTCGGTGAATCTTACTAGGTACTAAACCAGATGCTTTCTCGCCTGCAAAGTTGGATTGGCCGGCATGTCCGTCTCGGTGATAGAACGTACGGCAGATCAATCGTCGTGGCGTGGGCCGTGGCATCGGATCCGAATTGGTTGAAGCGGAAACCGTGATCACGCGATGGCTCGGCCACCCGGGTTAGCAGATGCTTGATTCAGAAGCTCAGCTGAGCCTCACCGCACGAATTGGTTGACATAGTCCGCGCCGAGTCCGATTTCAATGTAGTGTTTGCGGCACATGTCGATCTTTGTGAATACATCTTCAAAGCCTGTATGATTCCCTTGTTCATCGACGTAGTACATGCAGCCTGAAATGTTGAAGAATGTAATCATCTCGTCAACGTCCTTGTCCACCGTTAACGTGTGGGTTTCGCCCGGTGGCTCAAAAACGTAATCGCCGGCGTGAGCGACCCAGTCGTGCTCGAGATAGCGCCACGAGCCCTTGAGAACATAGCCGTGGACAGGAGCGGGATGCCGATGGCGGCTTAGGATCCCCGCCCGCCGTACCCTCAGCAGATTGCACCATTGACCGTTCAGCGTGTTGAGCATCAGGGGGCGAAACCAGACATTTGGCGCTTGGGGCACCCAGACGCGCTCATCGTCAGGAATACCTTTCGTAACGATTTGATGCGGCGATAAAGGATGCGTGGTCTGCATTGAACTTTGATAACAGATTCAGAAAATCGAGTATCCGCCGTCCACCGGAATAACGGCGCCCGTGATGAATGCCGCTAAATCAGAACCCAGAAATAGAACAACACCTGCAACGTCTTCGGGACGCCCCCAACGACCGAGAGGAGTGCGGGAGACAAGCTCTGCGGAGCGCTTGGGATCGGTCTCGAGAGGTCGGGTCAGCGGCGTTGAGATCCAGCCAGGGGCAACGGCATTTACTCGAATCCCGTCCGAAGCCCAGGCGACAGCGAGCGAGCGAGTAAGCTGGACGATTCCGCCCTTGCTTGCGCTATACGCAGGCACTCTGCCGCCACCGAAAAAGCTGAGGAGCGACGCGATGTTAACGATGGCACCGCTGCAGGCCTTCAACTTCGGACGCGCTGCAACACAGACGCGCATAGCGCCCGTGAGGTTTACATCCAGGACGGTTGTGAAGACATCCAGATCGAACTCATCATCGCGTCGAATAATACCGGCCGCATTTACGACAACGTTCAAGTCGGAGAGGCCATCGACCAGCTTGGTAACGGCCGAGAAATCCGTGACATCAAGGGATTCAACCCGGATCGGAGCCGGCACCCTTTCCTCGGAAGGTAAACCAGCGGCCAGTACGTCAGCTCCTGCACGCGAGAACGCCTCACAGATCGCACGGCCGATTCCGCTGGTCCCGCCGGTCACCAGTACGCGCTTTCCCGTAAAATCAATCATGAGCTAAAGACTCTGCATTGCCTGCGCCGGAACCCGGTTGGTTAAGAGAGTCGATTCAAGCGCGTCTCAAAACTAAGAGCTTCGCAGTCAGCAGGTAAACCACGTCGCCGCTCTGGTTCATCATTTTGCCTCGTATCGTAACCACACCCTGGGGTTTAGAACGAGAGGGCGCGATGTCGACAACTTCGGTTTCCATGTGCACAACATCCCCGGGACGGGTGGGCTTGGGCCAGGCGATCTCACCGCCATAACCGATCAGGCCGTTCGCGATCGGCAGCCCTCCGGTTGCGAGGAGTCGCATAGCTACAGCCGCGGTATACCATCCGCTGGCTACCAGACCGTTGAAGATGCTCGCCTCGCCGGCAGCTCTGTCCATATGAAAAGGCTGTGGGTCGAATTCGGCGGCGAACTCTCTCATCCGATCCTCTTCCATGCGGTAAGTGCCTGATGTAAATCTCTGGCCGACTTGCAAGTCATCCAGATACAAGGGTTCCGATTGATTAACCATGTGCGGCCGGCTTAGATTCCCATCAGCCTGTGTAGATCCGGTGTCGTCAAGCACTTGTCCAGGAAACTGAACGACCCAGTCTCTTTCACCTGCGTCGCTGCCTCAATAAACGCGGTCATAGCGGCGCGATAAAGTGAGGTCGCAAGACTGACCCGCTTGACTCCAGCCGCTTCGAGTTCGCCAACGGAAAACGATTTTCCTTTAATGCCGGCCATGAAATTGACTGGCTTCGATAGCGCCGCACAAACCGTCCGCACGGCCTTCATGTCCGGCAGCCCCGGAGCAAACAGCACATCGGCTCCCGCTTGCTCGAACGCTTGCAGCCGCCTGATGGTTTCGTCCAGACTCGGATTGGGAAAAAGCAGGTTGTGCGCTCGCGCCGTCAACATGAACGGGAAGGGAAGCACCCGCGCCGTTTCTGCCGCAGCCGCGATCCGTTCCACAGCGAATTGAAAATCATACAGCGGATGCTCTTGATTTCCCGTCGTGTCTTCGATCGTGCAACCAACCAACCCAGCTTCTGCCGCGAGCCGGACCGTATCCGCGACAAACTCTGGTGCATGGCCGAATCCGTTTTCGAGGTCCGCAGATACCGGCAGGTCGGTTGCTTCCACCACCGCTCGCGCATGCTCCAACGCTTCGATCCGCGTAAGCCCACCATCCTTGCGCCCTAGTGCTGCAGCTGATGCGGCACTTGACGTAGCCAAGGCC
>JAFAUR010000842.1 GCA_019243205.1 Acidobacteriaceae bacterium
GTGCTGTAAATCTCCGCATCAACGCTTGCGAGTGCAATGTCTCCAATCCGGAGAATGCCAAGGCGAATGTTCACCGGATCGCCATCCTCGTATTTGCCGGGACTTCCTTCGCGCGCGTTATCCAATCTCCGACGTCCAGGACAAGTGACCACCTTTTGCTCGGCCGCAATCGCTGCATCGGCGTTCAGTCGGGTGGTATCACTCATGATGCGAATGACTTCTTCGCCAAGCAACACGCCTTCACTCTGAATGACCTGTTCGAGGTGGTCGCGTACCTTCGGGTCCGCCGCTTTCGCCTGAACCTTGCCGTCGCGCAGCGGCGCTTCCACCTTCTCGCGTGTAAGTACATTCCCGCTAATTGGTAGGCCGGATCGAGACGCCATCACATTCGTTCCTGCACGCAGATACAGCGGATTCTGATCGCCGGACGCGCCTTGGACGAAAATAGCGACCATATTGTCGTCGTACGCTTGCTCCACGTACCGTGATGTAGCTCCTGCGAAATCGGCACTGGTGAAACCTGCCAGCCACCCATTCACGGGGTGCATGGCGTAGTCGATATACGCCGCAATGGGCTGGCCCTGTGGTGTTTCAAATTTCAGAACGGCTACTGTTTTGTCGGATGCTGCGTTCAGGTTGGAAGCTTGTGTCCACAGGTGCGTCTCTGAGTCAATCGCGTCTCGGTTCACATTCAAATAAGAGAAGCCGGTCCCGAAACCTACGCGCGCAGTCTGCAGCTTCGCTTTTGCCTGCCGGACTGCCTCGAGCATGCTCGCAACAATCGGCGGGGCTGGATCGCCCGCACTGGGCGCTTGAAAACCACCGCGTCCAGGCACGTCGCCGGGCGCCATACCGCTATGCGTGTGTGTTGCGGACATCAGGACGTTGGCCACAGGGCAGTCCAGCTCGGCCGCAATCTGTTTCGACGCTACTACCCAGGCTTGTTCCGGTAAACCGGACTGATCGGCGCCGATGAGAGCCGCTCGCGTCGACCCATTCTCCAGGACAATAGCCCTCACATACAGTCGTTCGTGCTCATATTTCCCGCTCGGCGGGTTCGTTGGATCTGTCACCGGAGTGATATCGACTTTCGCGGCGCCGGCGCGCATCGCTGCCGATGCGCTTACGGATGAACCAAGGAACAGCAGCAAAACGAAGCTGCTTGGAAGCAAGAGGCGGGGAGGCTGTTTCATTCTTACTCTCTCGGAACAACTAATTTGACGCTACTACCTTAAATTCACCTGAAAATCCGGCGTCCTAATTCGTTCGTGATACTGTCTGCGTTGAGAGGAGAACCGAATGTCGAAAGCGATCAGATGCGGAGATATTGTGCCCGGATGTGAGTATGTGGCGCGAGGGCAGAATGAGGATGAAGTCTTGGCTCGGGCCGCGGAGCACGCCAAAAGGGATCACGGTATGGAATCCATCCCAGATGACGTTATCGACAAAGTAAAGTCGGCCATCCACGACGAATAGAGTTGCTCCGGGAATCTGTACAGATTGATTGTCTCCGAATTATCGTTGACGCAGTGTCGATCCGGAGAACACCTTCACTACCGCGGATATTTCGATGATCGGGGTCCACACGATCTGACATCGATTATCGTTGTACATGAAACGGTCCGTCGGTGCCCACGCCCGCGAGTAGCAAAGCTGCGACAAAGCACGTCCTCTACGCGTTACTCTTTGTGTACGCTGGCATCGCGACCACCTACCAAGTGGTTAATGCGGTGTCGACGACCATCGGCACCTTCAATCTCCGTAACCAAGTACAGATCCCGTTTCAGCTCTACGGGAACATAGTCTTCAGGCCGACGGCGGCGGCTATCCATGCCGGACTCGCCGCACGCGACACTGTGCTCACGAGCAATGGGGTGCCTTGCACAGGAGCAGCGGTGTGGCAGCGGATTCGCTGGTACGCTCGCCCGGGCGACACAATCAGTCTTAGAGTTCGCAAACAAGACGGAACGAAACAGACTGTGACGATTCCTCTGGAAGGCTACCCGGCAGGTTATTCGGTTGACGACCGTCCCGTCCGGATGGCCGCGCCGCTAGAGATCCTTATCTTTCTTTCCATAATATTAGTTCCGCTCTTTTGCCTGGCGCTAGGCCTTTGGGTTGCCTTCGCGCGTCCGTCCGATCCCAATGCCTGGTTCGTTCTTATTCTTCTCACGTATCCGCAAGCGTTCAATCCGGGCGCGGTTCGCAATTGGATTCCAGATTGGCTGTCGCTTAGACTCTACTGGCACCTCACAGTTCAATTCTTAGCCCCGCCGGCACTTTTTCTTTTGGGTTTGCTCTTTCCGGAGCGATCGCGTCTCGATAAGCGACTTCCTTGGCTGAAGTGGCTGGTTATTGCATTGACCGGCGTGACTGTACTTGCTGAATTCATCGCGGAATACAACGTTTGGTATGACATTTCTCTTCTTCCGCGCGTCGATAGCCTACGATTCGTGGACCTAAACTTCGTGTGGTCTACCATTTTGTACATTGCCCTGTACTGGGTTTTGCTGTTCGATAAGCTGCGAATGGCGTCCTCTCCGGACGCCCGACGCCGCCTTCAAGTATTGCTTGCGGGGTCCGTTGTGGGCCTTGGCAACATTCTTATCGTTTGGGGATTATTGCCCTCCTTGGGCATAATCCGAGACCCGAACGATATTCGATGGCTCCTCTCGCTGGCTATTGTGCTCATGCTCTTCTTTCCGCTAACGCTCGCGTATGTCGTGATCGTCCAGCGTGCTATGGACGTCCGCATTCTGTTGCGCATGGGGAGCAAGTACTTGCTTGCCAGCACTACGGTGAAGGTCTTCAGGATCGCCGGGATCGCGGCTCTTATCTGGTTTATCGCGGTTCCTCTTTTCACACGCCATCGTGATCCCCTGATCGCCGCGCCGTGGGCTGCGGCGCTCCTGCTTTTTGGGTTCCTATTCCTCAAGAAGAGGTCGCCTACTGACCTTCTGCAACATTGGATCGACCGCAAATTCTTTCGGGAGTCGTATGACGCCGAAGTGATGCTGAGCCAACTGGCGAAGACCGCGCAAACGATCTCGGATCCGGCAGCACTGATCCGAACAGTTTCGCATCGCATCTCGGATGTCCTGCATGTAGAGCGGTTAACCGTGCTGCTGCGCATTAACGGCAACTTCGAACCTGCTTACGCGATCGGCCCCGCGCTTGCTGCGCCAGCCGGCGCAATCCACCAGACCCACTCATCGACACCGGTCCTCAACAGTGTGTCGGACGGCCGCTATGGCGCGCGCGAGGGCCGCATCGAACCAGAGTCGGCCGAATTGCTGGTTCCACTATCGGGACGAACCCAATTGTTGGGAATGATGGCGCTCGGTCCAAAACGTTCCGAAGCACCGTATACACCCTCCGACCTACGTCTCCTCGAATCGGTCGGCGTACAGACGGGCCTCGGGCTTGAGCTTAGCGAAACCGCTGCTTCGCTCGCTGCGGCCGCGGTGGAACGCGCGCGCATCGCGCGCGAGATCGAAATTGCGCGCGAAGTCCAGGAGCGCCTCTTTCCACAACGGTTACCTCTTGTCGCAGGGGTAAATCTGGCTGGGTTCTGCCGCACCGTGTTTGGTGTTGGAGGCGATTACTACGACGCAATCGAAATCTACGGAGACCGTCTCGGGCTAGCGATCGGCGACGTTTCGGGTAAAGGAATTTCGGCTGCTCTTTTGATGGCGAGCCTCCGCGCCTGTCTTCGCACGATGACACTCACCACTTCGGCTGATCTCGTGCATTTGATGTCACACATGAACCGCCTCATCTATGAAGCTTCGGCCGTCAATCGTTACGCCACCTTCTTCTTCGGCATTTTCGACCCGGCCGCGGGTCGGTTTGATTACGTGAATGCCGGCCACAATCCGCCGGTGCTGCTCCGTAGATCACCGAGCGGCGAATACGACCGGGTCCTTCTCGATTGTGGCGGACCAGTCATCGGTCTGCTCCCGAGAGCGTCCTATGAACAGGGTTCGCTCCTGTTCTATCCGGGTGATTTGCTGCTGGCTTACACCGACGGTATCAGTGAAGCGATGAACTCGGCTGAACAAGAATGGGGCGAAGAAGGTATCATTCTGGCTGCGCAGCGAACTTCGGACGGAACCGCTGAAGACATCGTTAAGGCAATTTTCGCCGCAGCCGACGTTTTTGTCGGAAAAGCTGCCCAGCACGACGACATGACAGTTCTCGTGATGAAATGTTCAGCCTTGAACGCGAACGCATAATTCCTGCGCACGTTCCTATGACTCGCCATGTCGTCAGGAGAATTTGCGCGGGATCTGAATCGGCGCGCTCGCCTGAGCGGTCTACCGTCCTTTACGCTTCGTCTGCGCTCGCGCGGTCGGAATCGAATGAATCTGAATCACCGGCATCAGCGAATTACCCTCGGGTTCGCGATTCGCCACTACCCTTTGCGACAGCTCATGATTCAGCTTCTCGATGAATCCCTGCATCTGCCGCTGCATCACTTCCATCTTTTCGCGCATATTGAGTATGATCTCTACACCCGCCAGGTTCACCCCTAGCTCGCGAGTCAGCTTCAAAATCACCTGCAGCCGTTCCAGATCTTCGTCCGTGTAGAGGCGCGTATTACCTTCGCTCCGTGATGGCGTGAGCAATCCCTCGCGCTCATACAGCCGGAGCGTCTGCGGATGAATCTCATACTGCTCGGCCACGGCCGAGATCATGTACCCCGCTTTGCCTTTACTCTTCGCCATACGTCACTCGCCTATGATGCTTTCGTCCACATCTCCGCCCGCACATCCTCGGTCTGCACTGCCGCTAGCTCGCGCAGCAACTCGCGTGTCCGTTCATTATGCACGTCCGGCGACTTCAGCACTACTTCCACAATCTCGTCGCCGCGCGAATTTTTACGGCTGTTCAAGACACCCTTCTCACGCAGCCGGAAACGCTGCCCGTTCTGCGTGCCTTGCGGAATCTTCAATAACGCACGTCCGTCAATCGTGGGCACTTCAATCTTCGCGCCCAGGCCCGCCTCACTCACAGTCAATGGAACCTGGATCTCGATATTATCTCCGTTGCGTTTGAAGAACGGATGCTCGTCCACTCGGATGGTGATATACAGATCGCCGGGCGGCCCGCCCGCCACGCCCGCGTTGCCTTTTCCGGCCACACGCAGCCGCGATCCGGACGTCACGCCCTGCGGAATCCGAACTTCCACCACTTCCGGTTTTGAAATCGTCCCTTCGCCCCGGCAAGTCGGGCACGTATTCTTCAAACGCCCAGAACCGCCGCATCGTTGGCACGTGAGATTGAATTTCATCGCCCCGGCCATCTGCGTCACTGTTCCCGTGCCGTCGCACTCCGGACAGACCGCCACGCTATTGCCGGACGATCCGGTCCCGTGGCAGGTCTCGCAGGTCTCCTGCCGCGCGATATTCAGCTTCACTTGCGTGCCGCGAATGGCCTGCCAGAAATCCACGTTCAGCGCGTACTCTAGATCCGCCCCGCGCTCCGGATGTGTCTGCGCCTGCCGCTGCCCCGTCCGGAAAAATTGATCGAAGATGTTGCGAAAACCTCCGCTGAAGCCTTCGCTCTCCTCCGCTCTTCCGCGCCCGCCCGCCGCGCCTTGCTGTTGCCGCAGGAACTCACTGAAGTCGAAGCCGCCGAAATTCGGCCCGCCCGGCCCAGCTCCTCCCGTCCCATTGGGAGGGATGTTGTCGGAATAGAAACCGTACTGATCGTAGATCTTGCGCTTGTTCTCGTCGCTCAGGACGTCATACGCCTCTTGAACATTCTTGAACCGGTCCTCAGCTGCCTTGTCGCCCGGATTCAAATCCGGATGGTGCTTGCGCGCCAGTTTGCGGTACGCCTTCCGCACTTCTTCCGCATCCGCCCCGCGTGGCACGCCGAGCGTTTCGTAATAATCCTTCTTATTTGCAGCAGGCATTTTGAATCTACCCGATGCGTCATCCGCCGAAGCGATGTACGCATCCCCATTACGCCAGCGGCGGCCTCATCAGCCGCCACCGGTCTCACCCAAACTAGAAACTCTAGAAAGGTGGCGGACTGGCCGAAACCGGTCCGCCCCTGTCATTACTTCTTGTCTTCGACGTCTACGAACTCGGCGTCCACAACATTGCTCTTCGCCTGGTCGCCGGTCGCTCCGTTCGACCCGGCCGCTGCCCCGGTTCCGGAGCCGCCTTCCTGACCCGGAGCACCAGCACCGGCGCTCTGCGATTTGTACATCGCTTCGGCCAACTTGTGGCTCGCCGTCGTCAGTTTGTCGGTAGCCGAGTTGATCTGATCCAGACCACCCT
>JAFAUR010000138.1 GCA_019243205.1 Acidobacteriaceae bacterium
ATGTAGGAATATGTCACGTCTGCATGGACGAACAGGTACGGGTATTTGCCTCGCCAATCGAGATAAGGCGCGCTCTGCGACAACTCATGCCAAATCATGCCGCTGTTGGAATCCTGGTACTTAGCGATGAACCGGATCTCGTCTCGCGCGTGCTCGTAATCGCCTGCAGCCAAAGCTGCACGCATGGAGATCATTCCATCCCCCGCGAAATACCACGCATACTGGGGACGCCGGCTTCGCCTCGACGGCCCGAATCCGCCTGCGTACGCGCACCCTAACTTGTCAGTGCATATCCAAGCCTGGTCGAGCGCAATCTTGGCCCATGCCAGCGCGCGATTGAGATCGTCATCCGGCGTGTCGATCTGCACCGCCGACGCCAACACGTCTCCGTGGTACTTCCTGGAGTCCTGCTTCCACTGCTGCGATGCCAGCAGCTCCTGCGCCGACCCAATGTCGAGCTCGCTTCCCTCATCTGCGCCCGTTTTCAAACGAGCAAACAGTACTTGTGGCGACTTCTCATCCAGAGCCACGGTAAGTTCATCGCTCTGCTCCAGCTGACGCGTTGCATTGAGCAGCTCGTCGTCGGCCGTGGCTCTGGGCGCGAGCAGTACCGCCGCGAATGTTTTTGAGGGCTCCGTCAGTACGTACCCCGACTGCGCATTGTCCCATCGCCCTTCCTGCCCGCCAACAGCCGCCGGCCACATGAGATTCAACGACGGATGAAACCTCACGATCACCTGCACGGAATGCACGCTGCGTACTGTGTAACGGATCAATGCCGCTGGCTTGTCGAGTGGAACCCAAACCTGCTCCTCAACCGAAAAATCGGGCCCGACATACGTTCGCGAGAAGTGCGATGGATCCACCGAAATCGCGCTCACGATCTGCTCGCCGGAAATGCTGGTGACATCTCCGGAACGGCGAAACTCGGGATGGACGTCATCGGCAATCTGCAGAGCGCCAGCCCAAATCTCCAGCCCAGCGTTTGCGTATCCGGCCGCCCATGCGCGCCGCCCATGAGCAGTTACAAAACGTGTCTGCTGGGCAAAGTTCATCGCCATCTGCGAGCCTGGCGCAGAAAGGCACAATGCCAGCCAAAGCCATACAACAGATATTCCGATTAATCGTTTCTCTTGCACAGGCACACCACAGAAGAGCATTAAAGCATTCCCCAACATCCCGTGCGGATGCGAACGACCGTCATCCGCTCGGGGCACTTCCACCGTGGGCGGCAATCCCTCAATTGGACCAAGAGATCGGCCCTTTTCCGGTTAGCCCGTATTCCAGGAGGTGCTCGAACGTTTGCGGTAGATCGGTAAACCCTTCCGGACTACTCACGACTGTTGCCCCAAAAAATTAAACGGCCGCAGGACTGACGGTGTGGACAATCGGCATCGCGGCGTAAAAGAATCTTGGCGGTACGAGGGCGGTACACGCGATCAACCGAACGCAACGCTTATCCGCGCCAGGGCGATATGCGGCAATGCGGCGCTACGGGAACTAGGATGTATTCGGGGTGCGATACGTTTTGTGCGTGATACCGCTCGATCCGAGAAGTGCGCAGCACACTAGCGGTTTTGTTGAGCCTTCTTGCGGCAATGCGAGGGAAGTACCGAGCATGTCCCAGGTGTAGTTGAAGGTTGAGAGGCGGCGCTGGCAGTCCGGTTCGTTAGAATCGGTTCGCGAAAAACAATGCTGGAAGGACAACCATCGCCGTGAAGAAACCGTACCATATCGTGGACCGGAAGGCAGAGAGAGCTGCCTCCGCCGTCGAAGAGTTCGCTAAAGCGAACGGTCAGATGCTGTTACCGTTGATGGAACTGGTCACGCAGGCTCGCGTGGCGATCGACGAAGTGATCGACCGTATCGGCCGGCAGACAATTGAGACTATTTTGAATTTGAGTGCGGAAGAAGTGGCTGGGCCACGCACGCCGGGCAAAAGCAGCGGCGACATTCGCTGGCACGGATCGCAGAAAGGCCGCATCAGTCTGGCCGACCGGCAGATCAAAGTGAAGCGCCCCCCGTCTACGTCATAAGCATAAGGGCGAAGTGAGCGTGCCGGCGTATGAATCGTTGCAAGACAATGAGGCCACCGCGCAACGCATGATGGGTGCGCTGCTGCGTGGGGTCTCGACGCGTGAGTACGCCGAGGTGCTGCCAGAGATGGCGGAAACAGCCGGCGTGTCGCGCAGCAGTATCAGCCGCCAGGCGATCGAAGGAAGCCTGGAGCAGTTGCGCGAATTGCGCGAGCGGCGCTGGGAAGAGCCGGAACTGCTGGTCCTCTATATCGATGGTCAACGCTTCGGATCACATCACGTTATCAGTGCGGTGGGAGTCGATCGTGCCGGAACCAAGCATGTGCTCGGCATCGAAGTCGGCGCCACCGAGAACGCAGCGGCGGTAAAGCAGTTATTCACGCACTTGCGCGACCAGGGCTTGCCGACAAACCGCAAATATCTGTTTGTCATCGACGGCGCAAAAGCGTTACGGGCCGCCATTGAAGAGGTCTTTGGCAGCGAGCAAGCGGTGCAGCGCTGCCGCAACCACAAAATGCGGAACGTGCTCGATGAGTTACCGAAAGAGCAACAACCGCAAGCGCTGAATTTGATGCGCGCGGCTTGGCGACTCTCCGATGCTGAGGAAGGCATGAAACGGCTGGAACAACTGGCACGTTTTCTGGAGCACGAACATGCATCCGCAGCCAGAAGCTTGCGCGAAGGCATGGCGGAGATGTTCACGGTCCAGCGCCTACAGCTTCCGCCCTCGCTGTTCAAATGCCTCGGTACCACGAACGTGATCGAGAGCCCGCAAAGCGGCGTGCAAAAGAGAACGCACAACGTGACTCGCTGGCGCACCGGCGAAATGGTCGAGCGCTGGGTCGCCTCGGCGTGGTTACTTACAGAGAAACATTTCCGCAAAGTCGTTGGGCACCGTGATCTCTGGGCCCTTGCAGTCGTTCTCGGAAGAGAACGAAAACCCAACGCGTCCTCCGAGAAGGTGGCGTAACATGAAACTCAGCCGCCCTCAACCTTCAACTAAGCCCGGGACACCGTCCTAGGGAAGTACTGATAGTTGGACAACTCTGCGCAACGAAACGAATAGATCAGCTTCGAGGTGCTCGGCGTCCATTTTCGTGGGGGAACGAACCATGCGAACGCTCGCAATTACAGCTTGCGCCTTTTTTGGACTTACACTCACGCCTGCCTTAAGCCAGGCGCATTCGCTCGCTCAGGACAGCTCGAGCACAGCCAGCAAGACGAAGAGCAAGAGTCGAACGGAAACGGGATCCGGTTCGCATGTTGCGACGAGCGCTTCCGGTCAGGCCGCCCTTGGAGCAAAAGATCAGACACGAACAACAGGAGATGGGACGAACCCATCCAGCGGGCACAAGGTGGATCTCAACACCGGAAGCCAAACGGAACTGGAGTCACTCCCGGGTGTGGGACCCGCGACCGCAGAAAAGATCATCGCCGGCAGGCCGTATTCGTCAACGGCTGACCTTTCCAAGGCCGGTGTACCAGCGAAAACGATCAGTGGTCTAAGTGGGATGGTTACGGTAGGAGCTTCCGGTTCGGCATCCAAGTCGCAGTCCTCGATGGATAGCAAGCTCGCGAGACCTGGCGCGTCCTCTGGAACTGCTCAGGCCAGCGGGCCGGGTATAGTTTGGGTCAATCCGGATACCAAGGTTTTCCATCGCTACGGAAGTAGATGGTACGGCAAAACTAAAACGGGCCAGTACATGACAGAGGCAGACGCTCTCAAAGCCGGGTACCGGGAATCGAAACAGAGCGGCGCATCAAAGTAATAGCTTTCGGGCCTCACAATCAATCCGGTCTCAGGAGCGAGATGAGAGTCTCCGGCTTGCGATTTGAGTCAAGGCACGGCGCGATTCAGGCCAATCGAATGCAGACGGTAAGCCAATCAAAGTAGAGGGGTTATTCTAATCCACCTCGCGTGGAAGAGTATGGCCCGCGGGATGCCATTCAAAGGATGTGTCCGACATCGCGAAGAACTCTCAGGAAAAAGCCAGTTCAATCGTCTCCTTGCTGCTCCTGACGACAATGACGGCTTCAGCCGTCTCCAATCGGCAAACTGTCCCTTCGGCACCTCCCTCTCACAGCAGTGCCGTGGCATCCACATCCTCCAAAAGGCTGGCTACCCGCGATCACCGCCAACTGGCCTTGCAGAAGTTTTTTCGGGATTGCGGATGCCCGGCCGCAAAGTGGACGGGCGTTTTCATTCGGGAAGCGGACCGAAATGAGCTCGACTGGCGGTTGGTAGCCAGTATCGCCATGATCGAATCGACGGGAGGAAAGCGCTACAAAAACCGCAACATTCTGGGTTGGAGATCGGCGCTCCGACGGTTCCCTTCGGAAACCGCGGGCATTGCCTATGTTTCCTCGCGCTTGCACAATTCTCCCCTTTATAAGGGGAAGTCGCTGGCCCAGGTTGTGCGAACTTACAATTCCGAACGCCGGGACTATTCGATTCTGATCACGAAGGTCATGGCACAGCTTGAGGCCATGAACGGTGAACTCGAGGCTGGCGGCCCACAGGTTGCTCTCGACAGCAAAGTTTCACGGCAAGCCAAATCGTAGGCATTCTGGTGAACCCGCTTGGACAAAGAGCTCTGCACAACTCTACTGATCCGCTTACTGAACGAGTGGGTCTTTGCGTGCCCTCGACTCTGGAGGCGTTCATTCTATTGGTCCTCGCCTGGGTTCTCAGCACTGTTTTACGCGCTGCTCTCGGTCGCACTCGCGCCTCTTCGAAGTTGATCCGTATAGGGTACTAGAACTCCCTGCTCGCGCTGTGGTCGATTCTTTGCGAGATCAGAGTTGGTTTTAACGTATTCTGCAAGTTGTCGAACCTGCAGGAAACTAGTGTTTCACTGGTTGCAGTCGATGACGACCCGACATCGCTCGATTTGATCGCGGCTACTGTCGAGCAGGATGGCTTACAAGTCCTAACTGCCACGGACCCCCGTAAGGGCCTTGACCTCATCCTGAAGCGTCGTCCCCAGATTGTGATCTGTGACCTCATGATGCCTGGAATGACAGGCATGGAAATGCTATCCGAGATCGTTCGTGTCGACCCAGTCACGGACGTGCTGCTGCTGACCGCCCACTACTCGACGGAATCTGCCGTCGAGGCGATCCAGAAGGGCGCGTCGGACTACCTGACGAAGCCCCTGGATACCCGGAAGCTGCGTAGCCGCGTGGACGAGCTTATCCAGAACGTCCGACGTAGGATGACGGTCCGTCACGTCGATTCGGAATTGCTGCAGCACTATCAATTTCGGGGCATGATCGGTCGCAGTGTCCGCATGTTGGAGGTGTTTGCACGCATTCAAAGAATCGCTCCACATTACAGGACAGTCCTGTTGACGGGTCCAACTGGCTCCGGCAAGGAGTTGGTAGCCCGTGCGCTACACGATTCGAGTCCGGTCTCCTCAGGCCCATTCGTTCCCTGCAACATGGGCGCGGTTCCTGAGAATCTGGTCGAAAGCGAGTTATTCGGGCACGTAAAAGGTTCGTTCACCGGCGCGACGCAAGACAAAGCCGGGATGTTCGAGCTCGCCAACGGGGGTACG
Source organism: Acidobacteriaceae bacterium (assembly GCA_019243205.1). Classification (GTDB taxonomy): domain Bacteria; phylum Acidobacteriota; class Terriglobia; order Bryobacterales; family Bryobacteraceae; genus Bog-105. The sequence continues at coordinate 5,594 of JAFAUR010000138.1, forward strand.
ATTCTGCTAGATGAGATCGGCGAAATGCCGCTCGCCACGCAGGCGAAGTTACTGAGGGTAGTTCAGCAACAAGATGTGCAACGCGTGGGAGCGACGCGGCCACGGAAAATCGATATTCGTATCATCGCCGCGACCCACCGCGACCTGCGTACCATGGTGGGCGAAAAGACCTTCCGAGAAGACCTGTTCTTTCGCCTTGGGTTGCTGGATGTGAAACTACCGAGCTTGGCCGAACGAAAAGAAGACATTCCTCTCCTGACGCGCTACTTCGTCCAACATTTCTCGAAGCTATACAACAAGCCGTTTACAGGGGTCACTCGCAAGGCTGAAATGGCGTTGGGTAATCATGCCTGGCCTGGTAACGTTAGGGAATTAGAAGGCGTGATCGCCTCCGCTGCATTGATGGGCGAACCTCCTCTGATTGACTTGCCGGATCTGCCGCTCTCTTGCGGGCAGACTGGTTCATCATCGACATCAACCGGGAGCGGAGAATCAGAGTTATTGCTCAGTTTGGAGCAGATGGACGTCCTTCATGCGCACCGGGTATTGAGGCATTTCGGCGGCGACAAGGTTCGGGCTGCCGAAAGCCTCGGGATAAGCAGGGCAACGCTGTACCGGCTTCTCTCGAAATCACCATCGGTCGCCTTGGAGTAGCGCAATCTCAAAAGAAGAGACCGGAATTCTCAGCTCTGAGACATGGGAGTGCCACTCAGTCCGGGAGAACACGCTGCAACGCGGTGCCCTCGCGGGAGACAGCATGCATGATGAAAAGCGAATGTATTCAGAAGGGCAAGACGTGGCATGAAAACTCCGATTGGGGAAGGTGAAGAATCCCGGCTAGCGGCGCTCCGAGATTATGGGGTTCTCGACACGCCGGCTGAACCCGAATTCGATCGTTTAACCCGGCTTGCGGCCAGGATCTTCAGGACGCCTGTTGTGCTCCTCTCGCTCGTAGACGAGAATCGCCAGTGGTTCAAGTCTTGTTACGGTCTCCCGTTTCAGGAGACCAGCCGAGATCACTCTTTCTGTGCGCACGCGATCCTTTCGAATGAACCGCTCAGTATTCCGGATGCTCTCGAAGATCCGCGGTTTAAAGACAACCCGTTGGTCACCGGAAGTCCTGGCATACGCTTCTACATCGGTGCACCTTTGATTGCACCCGGAGGACACCGCCTGGGTACGCTGTGTCTCATAGACACGGTTCCCCATCCGAGGCTTGATGCCGAGGGCCAGCTCATGCTGCAGGATCTCGCTGCTATGGCCGTAGAGGAACTCGAATTGCGCCGGACGACTCGCAAGCTATCTGAAGCGGAGCGGATGCTTCGAAGAATGATCGTCGAACTGGAAGAACAGCGTTCCCATGCAGAGCGAGCGAGCAAATTGAAAAGCGAATTCCTCGCCAACATGAGTCACGAACTGCGGACACCTCTGAACGGCATCATCGGATTTTCTGAACTGCTGTCCGACGGTAAGGCCGGTGAACTGACCCCACGTCAAGGCCGGTTTGTCGGCAACATTCTCATCAGCTCTCGCCACCTGCTCAGCCTTATCAACGACCTTCTCGACTTGGCAAAGATCGAAGCGGGAAAACTGGAATTCAAGCCGGAGGTTGCAAGTGCACATCGCCTGGTAAGAGAGGTGGTTGACTCCTTGCAATCGCTTGCTGATGCGAAGCAGATTCACATACTCTCCGAGGCGGTGGGCGATGACGACCTCTACACTGACCCTGCACGCTTCAAACAAGTCATATACAACTACGTCTCAAACGCCATCAAGTTCACGCCGGAGGGCGGAAGCGTTACGGTTCGTGTTTTGCCAGACTCCGACGAATGGGTTCGTGTTGAGGTGTCTGATACGGGCATCGGCATCAGTGAGCAGAACATTGGAAGACTGTTTCAGGATTTCGAACAGCTCGACACTGGTCCGTCGAAGAAGTACGCAGGCACGGGTCTGGGGCTCGCGCTTGTTCGGAAGCTGGCCGAGCAGCAAGGGGGGCGCGTGGAGGTCGAGAGTGCGATCGGCAAAGGGAGCCGGTTCTCAGCCGTCCTGCCCCGACACCTTCCCCGCTGAGCGGGTTAGCGAACACTCACCGTCCAGGAACTACTACCTGTATACTATTGTCTCAGTGGAGCCCCGCCGTGCGCTCATCGTAGACGACAACGCCATCAATCGAGAACTCCTAAGCTTTGTATTGGAAGCTGTGGACTTCGAAGTTCACACAGCGGACCGGGCCGAGACGGCATTCCAGTTTGCAGATCAATTCAGACCTGACCTGGTGATAGTTGATGTCCAACTGCCCGGGATGAGCGGACTCGAATTGGCTACCCGCTTTCGAAACCAGCCGAATGGAAAGCGCCCTTGTATCATCTCCGTGACTTCGTACGCGATGGAATCCGACCGGGAACGCGCATTTGCGGCTGGGTGCGACGGATACATCACGAAGCCAATCGATACGCGAATGTTCGCGGATGAAGTACTCAGGATTATGAGCACCCGTGCCAACCCCAAAGTCGTTGGCGCGAGTGCATGAATCTCCGTTCCTGGCGCACGACGATTCTTTGTCTCAAGGGTGAGACTATTTCTCCCTGCTGCGACGGATCGTGAATGGGCACACAGCTGAATCAATCATTTGGGTGTGGTGTCTCGCGTGCCCAATAAACCGTGAGTTCCCCCTATGAAACATGCTGCCATCACCTTTACCATCCTGATAAGTGCCGTTGTTGCAAATGCACAGCTGCCCGACGCTCTTAAACATCTTGGAGGTTCTCGAACCAGCGGGGATTCGGGACAAACCGCTTCCGGTCTTAAAGAAGCGCTGGAAATCGGCACAAAGAACACGGTCTCGTTAACAGGCGCAAAGGACGGTTTCTTCCGAAACGAGGCAATTAAGATTCTGCTTCCGGACAAACTCCGTCCCGTCGAGAAAGGCTTGCGCCTTGCCGGCCAGGGACAAGTCGTCGATGATTTCGTTCTTTCGATGAATCGCGCAGCGGAGAAAGCAGCACCCGCAGCGGGCAACATTTTCAATGACGCCATCAACCGGATGACATTCGCGGATGCGCGGGGCATTCTTACAGGCGGAGACACCGCCGCTACTGCTTACTTCAAGGACAAAACGTCCGAACAACTACGAGCCGCCTTCACGCCTCCGGTGAAATCGGCTATGGAAGAAGCGGGCGTAACGCAGCGATACAAGGCGATGACGAGCGGAATGCAGTCTTTACCGTTCGGCCACGCAGCGAATTTTGACCTGGATGGCTACGTCGTGAGCAAGACACTGGATGGATTGTTTGTCGTGCTAGGCCAGGAAGAAAAGAAGATCCGAACAAATCCTGCCGCGCAGGTTACTCCTCTCTTACGGCAAGTCTTCGGCCATCAGTGATGCCTCGAGTCGAGATAAACGGTGTCAGTCGCCATGAACTTGCCAGCCAGCAAAGCAAGGCCTGGAACTCCAGGGGACGTTGGCCAGCTACTTTCATGCCCGTGTGCAATGCCATCCGTTTCCGACAATGGTCGAGATTCGCACTCTGATCCAAACGATTGAAGCTCATCTGCCACCCTGGAGAGTTTGAAGCCTTGATAGCAGTTTGAGAGAGTATTCCGGTCACCTTGATGGAAAGGTGGCGAGAAGCGCCTACGACGCTTGGATCGTTGGCTAGCGTATGTGAAATTCCATCACGATAGGATGCAACTTGGTCATCCGCAGGATGGACTAACCGCCAATGAACAAGCGCAGAACCAAAACAGTTGGACGTTGTCGAAGAGGTCACTACTTTGCAACGAGACGGGATCGTAGGTAAGAAAGGCGCCCCTCCCGTGAGTGGGTTGAGAAGCTCCGAGAAGATGTGATGACTGCTTTTCTGGGAAGCAATCCAGCGGCCTGGAGGTGCCGTGGGCAGAGGTCCCAGGCGATTGGTATGTGGAGTTGCATCCGCAGGCGACTAGTGGCTTTGTCGATCTGGTGCCGCGTCCGTGGGTTGTGGCGATGTGCGAGGGCGTGTTGGGTCCCAACTACCAGATTGTAGAGATTGGATTCGACACTCCGTTCAGGGCGCGAACGTTCAGCCATGGCGTCGTGACTTCCCATCGACGAAGGACGCCTACGAGGATCACCAGATCACCTCACTTGCATTCAACCTCACGGGCGTGGATCTCACTCCCGACATGGGACCGTTCGAGATCGCCCCAGGGACGCAGTGGGATGAGGTCGAAGGTGGCAGGCGGAAATGTTTCCACCGCGCGACGACTGGGGCCGTTACGAGGAGCCGGCGATACGCAAGTACCCGCAGATGGGTGATATTCTCGTGCCGGGCTGCTTTGACCGTCCACCGGGGCACGGATCATGCATCGCCGCTAGCCCGTCCAGTGCTGGTGCTGGGTGTGGAAGCAGCACCAGGGGCGGGCCATGCCGCTCTTCACGACATGACGATGGAATACCGAATGAAGAAGTGGTCTTCTTTTTCTGTAGCGGTGCCATGCCGAGAAACGGACGGCGTTCCGCAAATGCACAAGTAAAGATCTGGACTGGGTGTTCTCCATCCAAGCCGAACGCACGTTGGCTCACGACAACACGATCGTGCTACAGAATCGCTATTTGCAACGGGCCACGACGCGCTTTCGGAACACGCTGGCGGGTTGCACGGTCACGGTTTTGCGAACACCTCGACGTCGGATCTCGGTCCGTTGGGACCACACTTGCTGCGCGAACCGAGAGCGGAAAGAGACGGTGCAAAAGACTGTGCATCTCGTAAATGTCATAACCGAATAGAATCAAGACGTTGAGTTCGCGCGGGTAACCACGTTACGCCGGCGTTACGAACGGACCAGACGGGCCTTGAAAGACCTCGTCCGGATTTCCGGGCCATACGCCTAAGCTTCAAAGGCAGGTTCAGAACTCCGGGATGATCCGCGATGAAGCACTTGAGGTTCAGATGCTCGGGACTTTCTCGTCCGCCACCGAACCCGGAGCGCGCCGATTCTCCGGTCGCACCAAGCGCGGCCGCCTTTCGGACGGCGCCGGACGGGTCAGGCGAGAGCGGCTTTATCCCGAATTCCCGAAGCACTTCCGGCCAATGCGCGTAATCGTAAATGTGCTCCAGCTCTTTCTCGACGAGCGCCCGCTTCTGCTTCATAGGCAGCTTTGAAAAGGCATCCCGATCCTTGATGAACCAGAAAACGCCCTCGCTCGGGATTCTGGTTTTCCTATTGATCACGATGCATTGAACAGGCGGAATACTCTCTTTCCACTTCTCCTGGAGGCCCAGCAGTGCTTCACCGACACAATCCAGAACAATATTCAGATTGCGCGGATTGGGCATATCCACTTCGTCTGCGAGATCCGAATAGAAGCTACGCACAGCTTTGTAACCCTCCGCGGCCGGAAGACTCGCTGCGTCCGGATATGATTTGAACGAGGGCAGGCTCCAGGGCCGTCTGGGGAGCTGGAAATGAACGACGAGAGGAATGTCAAACCGGTTCTTGAGGCGGGCGGTGACGAAGTAGCGACGTCCGCCGGCACTGGGCACACCTACCAGAAGCCGCTGAGGTCGTTCCGCTTCGCAGACATTCGTTATCTGGTTGCGCAAAGCTGCGCGTCCTGGAGCAAGCACAAAGCGCCAAGATTGGGAGCAGCGTTGGCGTTCTACACACTGCTTTCACTCACTCCACTTCTGCTCATAGTGGTTGCCGCGCTGGGCCTTGTGTTCGGCAGACGAACCGCCCAACACGAGATCGTGATGCAAGTGCAAATGTTGGTGGGATCGCAAGCCGGTGAAGCAATTGACGCATTGCTGAAAGGATCCAGAAGCAGCACGCAGGGCATCATTGCGACCGTTGTTGGTCTCGTCACCTTGCTATTCAGCGCCTCCGGCGTAATGATTGAACTCCGGGATTCGCTGAACACAATCTGGGAGATCCCGGTGGCGCCGTCGACCGATATTCGGTCTAAGGTCTTCGCCTATGTGCGAGAGCGACTGCTTTCGTTTGCAATGGTCCTCTCCGTCGGATTCCTGCTCGTCGTGTCGCTGGCTGTGACGTCGTGGATTGCGGCTCTCGGTGAGCTGTCCGCCTCAATCCTGCCTTCAACCGAGGTTCTTTTGCATCTTGGCAATCTGCTGATATCCTTAGTAGTGATCACCGGCGTGTTTGCCGCGATTTACAAAGTCATCCCGGATATCCGGCTGGAATGGCGGGATGTGATTCTTGGCGGAGCCGTAACTTCGCTCCTGTTTACGGTTGGCAAGTCGGTCCTCGGAGTGTATCTCGGTAAAGCGAGCATTGCCTCCAGTTATGGCGCCTTTTCCTCCTTAGTAGTGCTCGTCCTATGGGTTTACTATTCGGGGCAGATCTTCTTTTTCGGAGCTGAATTTACCCGGAACTTCGCCGAGTGTTACGGTTCACGACCGCTCGAAAAGCCGCTTCGGATGGTGGTACTGGCGGGAGATACCCAGACGGTAGCCAGCGCCGCTGACGGGAAACCGCGGATTATCTTGCCTTAGCGTCCGACCCCGGTAGGGTCGAGGATTGGCGCCGATGCTCCGTAGTTTCGGCCGAGACTGTTTGCTCTCCGTTTCCGTTGAGAGTGCCTCAGTATCCGAACTGTGAGCGGTTTCCAACCCCCTGTGTGTAGACATTACTCGATCAGTGAATCAAAATCAGCAACTTGCATTCGCACACTGCGTCGCGTGATCTGACGCTTGCGAAGGTGCTACAACGGTAGGTCCATGGTCGATTTCGTGTTGGCAATGATCGCAGGAATGGGCGCATTCTTAAGGTCACGGTCCGATCTCGCTCTCGAGATTCTTGCCCTACGCCAACAGGTGTCGGTGCTTAAGCGGAAACGGCCATGACCATTTTTGAATTCGGCGGACCGGTTGTTCTGCGTGCTGCTGCGACAGTTCTGGTCAAGTTGGAAGAGTGTGCTGATCGTTGTCAAGCCCGACACCGTGGTGGGTTGGCACGCGGGCCGGTTTCCGTTGGTACTGGCGTTGGAAATCTCGCGCGCGTCGAGGGCGGCCTCGGATTAGCCCGGAGATCCGCGAACTCATCCTGCGTCTGGCGGAAGAAAACCATGGTTGGGGTGCTCCCAAAATCCATGGCGAATTGCTGAAGCTAGGATTCGACATCTCGGAGCGAACTGTTGCTCGGTATCTGCGCCCAATCCACCACCGAGGTGATCCGAAACGAAGTTGGTTGACGTTCTTGAACAACCATCGCGAAGTGATCATGGCGCTCGATTTTTTCACCGTGCCAACAATCACCTTCCAACTGCTGTATTGCTTCTTCGTGATTGATCATCAGCGTCGGAAGATTCTGCACTGCAATGTCACTGCCCACCCGACCGCAGATTGGGTGATCCAGCAGGTTCGGGAGACATTCTCCGGAGAGGAGCCGTATCGCTACGCCATTCTGGATCACGATGCGAAGTTCAATGCCGAAATGTTCGCGTATGGTCCGGAAATTGGAAGTGTCTTAGTTTGGCAGGACTTAAGAGCGCGGGATGGGGGTTGCGATAATGAGCAGCTACCGATGGCGAGAACACTGGATCCGTTGCAGTTTGTGTTGATGGCGATGGCGGGATGGATGAACGAGCGGCAACAACACGTGATCGAATATCTGCAGGAAGAGAACCGGGTGTTGCGCGAGCAGACAGGCAAGCGGCGACTGCGGTTCAGCGACGATCAGCGACTTCGCCTGGCAGTGAAGGCCAAAGTCTTGGCGCAAAAGACTCACGGAGCTGGACACCTTGGTGATGCCTGACACTCTGCTGAACTGGCACCGGAAATTGATTGCCGAGAAGTATGATGGCTCTGCCAAGCGCAGACCTGGTAGGCCGCAAGTTCGAGAAGAAGTCCAGCGCTTGGTAATCCGCTTTGCCAAGGAGAATCGCACTTGGGGAAAGTATGACAGTGAGCTAACTGATGGTGAATCTTGCCCTTCCAAGAAGTACGTGCTCTCTTTATGAGTCAAAGAACTACAATTCACAGCAGCACCAAGCATCAGGGGTGGCACGGTTAATAGCGCGCTCTTTCGTGAATGCCCGGCCCGATATCGCTGGTTCGGTTGAATCGCGCGTTTAAGCACTCCACCATTTCACGCTCCCAATCCGGCACGTTGGGAAGCTTGTTCCAACTGCCGGTCCCATGATGGCCTCCTGGGATGCGGATGATGTCGCAGCGTACTCCGA
>JAFAUR010000951.1 GCA_019243205.1 Acidobacteriaceae bacterium
TGAGACGAAGGAGAGCGCTCCTAACGGCGCTTCCTGGGCTTCTCTTCTTCGTCGTCGTATACGGGAACTGAGTCCAGATCTTCAGCCTCGAAGACTTGGCCGCAATCCAGACACCGCACGTAATCTACACCGTCACGCCGGTAGAGAAACTCTGTTCGCTCGTGCTGACATCCCTGCATAGCGAAATAAGACCTATTCTAGACCGCTCCAAATGCGTGTCAAGTACTGCAACCGTTCTCGCCGCGGACAGATTCCGGCGGATCGGCTTTCCAGCACTCTATACAATGCAAAGGAATCGGCACCTGTATTCACTCGTGATTGTCCCGAAGCCAACGAAATTCTACCCCGACCCTGAAGGGGTGCAAGATCAGCTAGCCGCTCTCCCCGCAACAGCCGGCGTGTACCTGATCCTCGTGCCCGGCGCTCCGGGACATGTAAGCTGGTCCAGCAATTTGCGTCGGCGACTGGGCCGTCTCCTCGCTTCATCTTATACCGCGAAGACCAGTGTCCTTCAGAGAATGCGGGAGAACTCATCGAGCATCGAGTATTGGCCGACGGGATCTAAGCTCGAGTCGTCTCTTCTGCTGTACCAGCTTGGGAAACAATTCTTTCCGGATGACTACCTGTTCCGCCTCCATCTGCGTCTACCCTGGTTCGTAGCGCTCATGCAGGAATCCTACCCGCGGGTGGTCACCTTAAGCCGAGCCTCGGGCAAAGCTCAACCTATACTCGGTCCATTTGTCGACCGTGACGCTGCGGTTCGCTACGCTGAAGCGGTCTCGAACCTGTTTCAGCTTCGAAGATGTTCGGAGGTCCTTCAGCCTGATCCCCATCATCCCGGCTGCATATACGGCGAAATGAACCAATGCCTGCGGCCGTGCCAGTGTGCTGTGAGCGCGGCAGAGTACCGAAGCGAGACAACGCGCGTCTCCGAGTTCCTGCTCTCGAACGGAAAGAGCGCAATCGCCAGCCTGTCGGCTGCGCGCGAACGGGCGGCGGAGGATATGGACTTCGAAGCTGCCGGCGCACTTCATAAGCGAATCGAAAAGCTCGCCGCGGCCGCAGGTGAAAGGCCCGCGATTGTCGGCGATATCTCGACCTTTTCCGGCCTTGCTCTTACGCGTGGCGTGGAGCGCCGGATGTATCGTCTTTGGCCCATGTTGAACGGATGCTGGCAGGCGCCTTGCGACCTTGATTTCACACAGAGAGACTCCCAAACGAAATCGCTCGACTCACATGTCCGCGAACTCCTGGCTCGTTCATTCCTGACTCCGAGGACGGATGGCAATCCGGTCGAAGAGCTTGCGTTGTTCTCCCGTTGGTACTACTCGTCCTACCGCGAAGGTGAGTGGTTCGCTTTCCGAAACCTGTCGGACCTGAATTACCGGAAGCTCGTGCGCGCCATTTCCAACCTGGTAAGAACGGATACCCACGGCTTTTCCGTTTGATTTTTGCGGATCCGTGTTAGGTTGTGCTCATGTCTGCCGACGAGGAAGTCCGGGAACATGCCGAACAGGCGAGAGATCCGTTCGACAAAATCGTTGCCGCCTGCATGGCCATCATCGCCGCTTTGCTCGCGGTGGTTTCGGTTTTAGGCCAGCATTACAACACCGAAGAGTTGCTTCACCAGCAGAAGGCTTCTGATCAGTGGGCCTTTTCTCAAGCCAAGGATATCCGGCGTTACATCGCGTCAGCCGAACTGGATTCCCTGGTCCAGATTCATGCAGACGGAAAGGTCCTCGCCCGATACGCCGAGGATGCTAAGAAATACGACAAGCAGCATGCGGACATTCAAGAAGCCGCCAAAGAATTTGAAAAAGAACGCGATGAAAGTGGAAGACGGGCCAGCAAATTCCACTTCGGAGAAGTTTTCCTGGAACTTGCGATTGTTCTCTCTTCTCTCGCTATTCTGAGCAAACGAAGAATGCTCTTTTTAGGCGGACTCGGATCGGCGTTGATCGGACTCGTCTGGGCTGGTGTCGGATTTATCAGCTAATGCGTGTTATGGCGCGCAGGTAATCCCATCTGCACTAGCTGTTCCATGGTCTGCTCGGTCAAATTCATCGAAGCGTGTACCGCGCTGCCACTCGTGGAAACCGTAGCCGCGGCGAGTGCGGGCGCCACCATCTGAGCCCGCGCGTCCGGTCGGGTCGCAACGGTGCCCGCTGCGAAACGCAACACATCTGAAAGGGCCAGCGCGTCTTGCGCTGATCTCGTTACTGCATCGAATGTAAACCTCAGGCTGTCGCCAAACAAGACTCCTCCGCTCGAGCCGCGTACAGCCTGCAGGATTTGGGCCGGACCCGCTGTCGAGGTCGCGCCCGCCACAAACTCGTTCGCGAAGAAGGTTGCCGGAATCAAGGAGGCGAACCAGGCATCGTTCTGAGCGCCGGCTTGCGACACCAACTGTTGTAAATCGCTATCGAGAATCGCAGGGTTTGCGCGGTTTTGGATGACCTGTTGCAATGCCGCTACTGTTCCAAGCGCGGCTACGTCTACTTCGGGAAAAGTAAACGCCGGCTGCTGCCCGCGCTTCGAATTGAAATAGATAGGCACGCCATCCACCGTAACGGTATCGATCCCTTTGGACTGAGCCAAGCTGGAGATTCTCGCCTGGTCAAACGTGCCCCGCAGCAGAAGGACGTAGTCCCTGGCGGTACCTTTGGGCCCGGTCGCAGCAAAGACCAGGTATTCCAGGTCGCGGCGGGGATCGAACCCCGTTTGGTCGTTCAGGTTCTGAAGACCGGGGTCCTGAGCGTTCATCCTTGCGAGCAGAAATTGTCCAAACGGCGAGCTCCGGGCTTTATTTACGTCTACGCTGCTGACTACCTTCGTTCCGGACGGAACGAGTGCGAGCAAAGCACCGTCCGTTGCCGCCAGAGCCGGCAGTGCGGAGATCAGCGCGAGAAAACCAGCTGTTCTGAAACGCATATAACCTCACTTACGCTACGCATTTCGAGTGATGAAAGTTTCGCCCGTTAAACCGGGGCCGGCAACGACGCCGGTAAGACGTCAGCCGCATTAGGTATTGCTCGATTCGTCAACGGCAGCTCGAACCAGAATGTGGCTCCAGCACCTGAAGGATTGTTATACATCCCGATCCGGCCCGCCATCAACTCCACCAGCTGCTTGCTGATCGTCAGGCCCAAACCGGTGCCGCCATAGCGCCGTCGCGTGGTTCCATCGCCCTGAAAAAACGCCTCAAAAATACGATCCCGCACTTCTTCGGCTACTCCAATTCCGGAGTCAATCACCTCGCAGCGCAAGAACTCGCCATGGCCGGCCGGTTGCATCTTCACGTGAACACGGCCCTGGGTCGTGAACTTGATTGCATTGGCAATCAGATTGGTCAAAATCTGGCGGAAACGCACACTGTCTCCCTGCATAAAGACAGGGATATCCGGATGGATTTCATGTGTGAATGACAAATCTTTGCCGTCCGCCCGCAGGCGTAAAAGCTTTACCACTGCCCTGAGGCTTTCGCGGATATCAACCGGTTCGTCGCAAAGGCTCAGCCGTCCGGCTTCGATTTGGGAGAGATCCAGAATATCGTTGATGATCGTAAGCAGGTCGTTTGCGCACTGGCTGACCGCATCGGCGTACTCCCGCTGATCTGCGCTAAGCTCAGTGCTTTTCAACAACGTGATCATGCCCATGATGCCGTTCATCGGCGTCCGGAGTTCATGCGACGTGTTGGCAAGGAACTGCTCTTTGAGTTGCGTCGCCTCTCTTGCGAGCCGCAACGCGGTCAGGAGTTCTTCATTTTTCTGCTGCAACTCCCGGCTGGACTCTAACAACCGCTGTTGTGCCTGTTTTCGTTCCGTTATGTCGCGGCCGATCCCCTGGATTGCAACCGGATGTCCCCGGCGATAAATCACGCGAGTGCTGACCTCCAGAAAACGCCGGTTTCCGAATTTCGAGAGAATGGGCAGTTCGTAATGCTGCGAGGCGCTGCCTCCCAGGTGCGCTCGTATGCTGTCCTGCGTCTGATCCCGCGCTTCCGGCGCCACGAGTTGCTCGAAGCTCTTTCCGATTACCTCCGACCGCGAATATCCAGTCAGGTATTCGCCTGCACGATTGATGGCAATGACCTTGCCTTTCAGATCGTGGAGGAAGATCATGTCGTTTGCGTTTTCAAAGACCTCGCGAAACCGCTCTTCGCTCGCCCGTAGAGACTCCTCCGTAGCGTGTCGGGTTGTTTCATCCTGAATCAGGGCGAGACGGCCGTGTTGGCCGCCGGTTTCGAAGGCCAGCACAACCATGCTGACCACGACGATTTCGCCTGCTGCATTCCGGTGTGCGAATGGACCTAGGGCATTTACCGGCTTTTGCAGTTCGGAAGCGAGGTCGAACCAGCTCTGGTCCTCTGGCGCAGCGAACAAGTTTCGAAGCGTCAGAGAACAAAAATCGTGCCGCTCGTAACCATACAACTTCAAAAGAGTTGTATTTGCCTCGAGAATCCGCAAGGATTCGGCGTCGTAAACAAGGGCGGGAACTGGGTTATCAAAGAAAGCACGCTCATACCCGGAAATCCGGTTTTCAAGATGGAGTCCAGTGGACTCCAGTTCCTTTATCCGGGCCCGTAGGGAATCCTGTGTATCCTCCATCGAACTGAGCCCTATTACCCCTTTTCTCGCGTTCCAACGCCGAGAAGACGTACTTTCCGACGTTTGAGTTTACCTCAAACCTATGAACTTTTCCAGAATGTGCGATCAGAATTGCGGCGTCTTATCCTTTTCACTGCTTTTTGCTGGTTTATTGTCCTCAGTCGCGAAGGTAATAGTCGAATCGGTTGCGAATTTGCGGTATTGGCCGAAGGTCAACTCGTTTCGAAGTGTTCGGTTCGGCGTTTCCGTAAGCACCGTGGCGTGCACCGGAAGGAGATAATCCCGCCCCCCGATCACGACCTCATCGTAGTTGATTTCAGTAGAGATGCTTTTCGTTCTGATCTCGTCCGGAATATCGGACGTTCCGTTCGTCAGGCGCCACACTTCTCCCGTGGACGGATCTGCCGTGATCGTTCCGCTGTAGGCAAGTACCGCCTGAGCCAAATCGCTGAGGCTGAGCTTGAGCGTCGAGTGCTCTTTGTCGATCCAATATTTGAAGTTGGCCAGATGTTTGTCTTCCTTCTCTGTCCAACCCGCCCACGCGAACCGGGCATCACTGTGTGCGCTGAAGACATTCGCCATCAGAACTCCGAATTCGCCTTCGGTTGTAAGTGCCACACGGGGAGGCCGCATGCCCGGCTTCAATTGCTTGCCGTTCACCATCTCCAGTCGGTGCTGTTCCTGACGCTGGCTGAATACCAGCCGGAATGCCAGGCTGTCTCCCTTTCGCCATTTCTCCGAGTGTGGTCGGCTGTCAAACTGCTGCACTACCTGAATGCAGATAAAATCCGGCAGATTATCGACGTATTGTTGCGAGTACTGGGCAATCCTGTTCAGCATTTCGTTCTGAGCTGAGGAATCAGGATCTGGCAGGTCCGGGACTGTGCCGGCCCCTGGCAGGCTAGGCAGAACTCCGGCCACGATCAAGAAGGAAGCGAGAAGGTGGGAAAGGCGCGGCAACCTGGGAGCCCTGAGCAGTTGTATCACGTCTCATCCCCGGAAAACGGGGAGGGCATGTTGGGGCCGCGTAAGCCGGCCCCCAAGGAAATGCAAAATAAGACCGCTACTGACCGCCGCCTTTGGGGGCCTGCAGCGAATCCACGTTCGTCTTGTCAACCACAAAAGCGCCGGTGTCAACGAAGGTCGGCACGGGAGATTGCGGGTTCTGCGCCCAGCTGTTATCCAGCGGGCTTGGCGGATGGTGATGTAAATCGTCGAGCAGTTTCGCTCCGTAGTAGCCCATCGTATAAGGCTTTTGAGCAATCGTCGCGGAGATCACGCCTTTCTTGATCCAATCCGTCGTTCGCTGATCGGCGTCCATCGCGACGATTTGGACCTTTCCCGCCATGTTCTGGCGATTCACCACTTCGCCGACTTCGGGACAGGCAATCGCCTCCAAGCAGACGAAAGCATCCACCTTCTGCTTTGAATCGAGCATCTGCTTGGTTGTATCGAACGCCACCGTCGGATCGCCCTTGATATCGACAACCTGCTTGATATGAATGCCCGGATGCTCGGCAAAGGCGTCCTCATAACCGTGCAAGCGATCTTTCAGATTGGGTTGGCTCGGAATCGTGAAGATCACTACGTCCCCTTTGCCACCCAGCAGCTTCGAGGTCAAATGACCACCCAGTGTTCCAGCGTTGTAGTTGTCCGTCCCGATGAAGAACAGCCGTTTGCTGCCGGGCGCATCGGAATCCATGGTGATGACCGGGACACCTTGCGAGAGCGCGGCATTGATGTCCGGAGTCATCATGGCGGCATCCGCGGCTGAAATCATGATGCCGGACGGCTTCCCCGCAACTGCTCTCTGAAACTCATCGTGTTCCGCCTTTGTGTCGTAGCTGTCGGGCCCGGCCAGTTCTGCTTTCACTTTCATCTCGGAGGCCGCGTGATTCAGGCCGGCGAGAGCAGTCTGCCAATACGGCAGTTTCGTATTGGTTGTGACCAAGACGTATTTCTCAGTGGGTTCGTGTGCGGATCCCGCACATCCAGTTAGGAAGAGGGCTGCGGCTGCGACTCCCGCCGCGAGACAGGTCCCCGTTGCTGATTGCATTATGTGCACCTAGCGCGGGAGTATACCATGCCATGCTGCAAACCTAAATACTGCATTTGGTTAGCCGAGTTTGGCCCTAGCCTGTTATATCCTGAAGTCTGCCCGAGCGCTGGAGTGGCGGAACTGGCAGACGCACGGGACTCAAAATCCCGCGTTCTTCACTGAACATGTGGGTTCGACCCCCACCTCCAGCACATGACGAATCTATTTACGGCAGGCGGTTACGTTTCATCGCTTCCCGTTTCTCGGCCTCAGTTAAGAAATCGATAACAAGAGGTTCACCTAGAAGATTGTTTCTCTAAGATGCTTTAAAGCGTCTCACGACGGGCGAACCAATCTGCGATGGAATAGATCTCCACGATTTGGACGGTTTCGCTGGGGTATTGAAGTCTACCCACAGCCTGGGTTCTCACGGTTGTCTCCCTATGGTGCTTTGTCTACTGCTATCTGATTTGCCGTTGGGGCAAAACTTAGATCGGCAACTACTGTGACCAATCTACTATTTTCGACTAGGCTGGCAGATCACGCGACACGGCACGGGATTCTAATGTGTGGTCACGAAGGGTTTAGGAAAGCAGAAATCTCGCTGGCGGCACTTGTCCGTAAAACGCGCATTCCGCTAGAAGGAACGCCGGCTCGAAAAGAGCGGAAAGCCGAGCATCGGTCTCGACCAACCCTGGTCAGACTCGTTCATTGCGAGGGATGTCTCGAATCCGGCACCCGCCCTGTAGAATCGATGTTGCTCCGCCTTTCAAATCTAGTCTTCAGCGCTCTTTATTTCCTGTCCTGCCTCTCGGCTCAATCGCCCACACCACAGGCCACGGCGCGGCCTGTTCCGCCTACCCGCGATCCGAATGCGCCCGGTTACGTAGAAGCCACGGAACTCCCCGACCGCGCGCTGCCTTCACCATCCGTAAATGGGAATTTCATCATTGGTCCAACTCATATGGCGGCACCGGAAGTGTCGATCGATGAAGGCGTCGCGCAAGGTACGGTTTACACGTTCACGTTGGAGTCCACGGAGAGTAAACTGTATCCCGGAATCGCCCGTGAACCCGGCACATTCGGCACACCGGACCCGAACGATCCTGCCAAGCTGATCGTGACCACTAGCCATCCGGCGCCATACACGCGCAAGGTGGCAGTCTATGTTCCAAGAGAATACATTCCGGGAACGATTGCACCGTTTATCGTCGGTGCGGATGGACCGGACCGGCTCCTGTTCACCGCGCTCGATAACTTGATCGCGCAGCATCGGGTGCCGGTGATGATCGCGATCTCCATTGGCAACGGCGGCGGAGACGCGCAGGGCAGTGAACGAGGGCTCGAATACGACACCATGTCGGGCCGCTACGCCGAGTTCGTTGAGACAGAAGTGCTGCCCCAGGTGGAAAAGCAATACAACCTAAAACTGACCCGCGACCCTAATGCACGGGTCGCGATGGGATGTAGCTCCGGGGCAGCGGCCGCCATGAGCATGGCTTGGTATCATCCCGATCTTTACCGGCGCGTTCTTAGTTACTCCGGGACATTCGTGAATCAGGAATGGCCGCCGAACCCGGAAACGCCGCACGGCGCATGGGGATATCACGAATCGCTGATTCCCAACTCTCCCCCAAAACCCATCCGCATTTGGATGGAAGTCGGCGACCGCGATCTCTATAACCCGAACAGCATGCGCGACAACATGCACGACTGGGTCATAGCCAACGAGAACATGGCCAAGGTCTTGGCGACGAAAGGCTATACGTATCAATTCCTATTCGTAAAGAATGCCGGGCATTGCGACCGGGCCATGAAGGAGCAAACCTTACCCGAAGCGCTCGAATACGTTTGGCAGGATTATCCGAGGCCGCCGGCCAAACCTTGAAAAGCCGCCGCGCGCCCCAGTTTCCCGTATCCGGTTCATTCGCGACAATGTGGCACGCACGACCAGAGAAGGTGCAGCTCGCTATCACCAGGTTGGAATAAGCAAGTGTCGACTGGAAATTGTCCAGGAGCACGAAAATCCGCGGGATTGCTTGCCCAGGCGCAATTTCTTCCGGTCGAAAAACAATCTACGACTCTATAGAATGACCATTCACGGCGGCGGCAGTTCCTACCTGAAAATCAAAGAATTCTGCCCGTGTTGCGGAAAGCGCTTCACCGGTCTCGCAGTTCTGCACGCCCAAACCCACGTATTGCTTTCGCCAGTTGTAGAACGTCGCCTCGCTAATCCGTAGCTTGCGGCAGATCTCGTTGGTCTTGCTGTCCGCCTCGGCCCGCTGCAGCGCGGCGATACCCTCAGTTTTCGGCTTGCGGATTATGCGCCTGTTGCATTGCGTGACTGCAACACTGCGCGTTTAACAATGTCCAAATGGGGTGGTAGGGTTTCTGTTTGGCGAGCTGCTCGTAGCCATCATTCTGGGCCTTGCACAGGAGTGGTCAGAACGCCATTTTATCCATTCGGATGGTATCTCGTATGTCGAGATAGCCACTGCATACGCCCGCCATGACTGGCCCAATGCCATCAACGCATACTGGAGTCCGCTATTCTCCTGGATGATTGCTCTGTTGTTTCTAGTGCTCCATCCATCGCCCTATTGGCAAGCGGCAACAGCACATCTCGTCATGTTTGTTTCGTATGTCGCTATTTTGGTGTCCTTTGAATTCTTTATGCGCGAGCTAATTCGAACGCAGAAGAGTGATTCGACTGATAAAGAAGATAGGCTGGATCGCTCCACTCTGTATCTGGCGGGACATTGCACCATTCTGTTTGCCGCGTTAGGAATGGCTGTGATGATCGGCTCGCTTTCGCCAGACACGATCGCCATGGCCATGGTATTGCCTTGTTCGCACTGATTATTCGAATCGCGAGGACTGGCGGCTCGACCGTGAATTTTGTTTGGCTCGGAGTGCTGTCCGCGTTCTGTTACCTGGCCAAGACCGCATTGCTGAGCACGGCCATAGTTTCGTTTGCAATAGTCTTGATACTACTACGGCGCCGCAGACAAGGCGTGCTCCGTCCCGCTGCAATTATGATCGGTTGCGCGCCTTTGATAGCCGGCATTCTTCAGTGGAAACACATGTTGGTGGTGTGTTGATGTGGTGGATGGCAACACCTCCCTAACCTGCAATAAAGTGAACGAGTCCGCCCTCTGGCAAAACCTGGGGTCGCCGGAAACTATGTTAACGGGCGTTAGTTATCAACACGGCGGCGGATGGTGGACTCGGCAAAGAGACTCTGTCGGTTTTACCGTTCTACAGGCTGATCACTGGGTTTTTGCCGGAACAGGACTCACGCAAGGGGCCACCTTCCGAGATCAGAACACTGAGGCAATTGTCGGGTACGAAAGCGACGGAGCGGGAATTCGACAGACTGCTCAGGGCAATTTTGTGCTGAGCCATCCCGGTAACGATCCGGCTACATTCCAGCTTCTCGGCGTTGGACTGGTGAACTCGGATTGGGATGATGATGGGCAAGGTAACAAGCAACGACGGAGCGGGGCCGGCGCTGCGGCAACAATGGGCATCTGGGGAGGTGCTGGCACCGGAACCGCATTTAGTGCGCTACGACCGATTGGGCGCGAGTGCTTGCCGTTGGTCCAGCGACGCCCTCCCGACCGATGGTCGAGCGCATCACTAAGAACGTGCTCGACAGTTTGAACGCCGCACAGGCAGAAAACAGCTTACGATCGAGCGAATCATTAGCGTTTGCCACAGGCGACTGACACTCTTTAAGCCGAGAGTAGGTGGCGTCGCGGGTGGAAATGGGCCGTCCAAACCTCGACGCCTTTCCCCGCACGAGGCTAAACGAATGCTCGCCCTAATCGCTTGGAGACCAGCGCCGTTCCGGTTTGGGTATCAATAGAGACTGTAACGAAAACTGTGTAAATGGGCGGAGCCATTCAAGATCAGAGTGAATCGACTAAATCGGGCTTGAGCCGATCACCGAAGATCATCATCAACTGATTCATGACTATATCCCAGC
>JAFAUR010000068.1 GCA_019243205.1 Acidobacteriaceae bacterium
GGCACGGAAATATTCGAGAACTTCAGAATGTGATCGGGAGGGCAGTCATCCGATCAAAGGGTCCGGCACTGACCGTTGACGTCGCTGAACTCAGCACTGATAACAATGCGAAATGTACCCAGCACAATGACGGAAGTCTCGACGATATGCTGCACGAGGCGGAACGGACCCAGATCCTGCGTGCCCTTGAGCTGGCAAATGGGGTCGTATACGGTCCAAACGGAGCGGCCGCCCGTTTAAGGGTGAAACGCTCAACACTTCTAAACCGAATGCAGAAGCTCGGTATTCACATATCGCGGAACTTCACCGCGTCTAATTACACCGAAGTAAGTCGAGGCGCGTCATACGGCGCCAGGTAACCGACAATGCCGCTCTCGTCATCAGCAGAAACGTCTCCCAACAATAGGCCGGCCGCAGTGCCAGCCACAGCAGTTTGCGACCAATTGGCGAGGATAGTGAGCAGCCCCGTATTCATTTCCTCCGCTCGGCTATGCCGGTTTCTCACGCACATCGTGAATCGGACAATGCACGGCACTGCCGACGATCTTAAAGAGTTCTCGATTGCAATAGAGGTCTTCGACCGAACGTCTGATTACGACCCGAACATCGATGCAATTGTGCGCGTCGAGGCTCGCCGCCTCAGATCAAAATTGAAGGCGTATTACGAGGAGGCGCCGGGCAGGGACGATCCCGTCCTGATCGGTCTGCGGCCGGGCAGTTATGTGCCGATCTTTCGCTGGTTGGAAAAACAGTCAGAAGATCGCAAAGAGGACGGTGCGGCAATTCGGTTGGGCGTTGCTTCCGTTGCCGTTTTGCCGTTCGTAAACATGAGTCCGGAGCCGAACCAGGAGTATTTCTGCGACGGGATGACCGAAGAGATCATCAACTCGCTCAGCCAGGTGGAGGGATTGAAAGTGATCGCGCGAACGTCCACGTTCCAGTTCAAAGGAATGTCTGTCGATGCGCGTGAAGTCGGCCGGCGTCTCGACGCGGATCTCCTGATTGAAGGAAGCGTCAGGAAGGCCGGCGACCAACTGCGGATCACTGCACAGGCAATTCAGACCGAATCCGGACATCACCTCTGGTCTGAAATATTCCGCCGTGAGCTGAAGGATGTCTTTGCAATTCAGGAAGAGCTTGCCCAATCCGTTGCCGGCTTGCTCCGTGTTCACATGTCAAGTGCACGGGCGACCGCGCGCCTCGCTCCGTAATCCCGAAGCGTACAGGGGGTAGTGACGAGCCGATTTCTGATTCATGCGTTTCCGTGTTTATGTTTTGGATGCTCAGCCAATCGAGTTCAGGCTTCGTTTCCCGTTGGCGTGGTAGCCGTTGCGTTAACAGCCTGTGCGCAAACAGAAGACTCGAGTATTCCCGCGCGTTCGGCAAGATACCGATGTACGTCCGATATGACGACTGAACCCTCGCCGACTGCGGACGCGACACGCTTTACTGACCCGCTTCGGACATCTCCAACAGCGTAGATTCCCTGCAGGTTTGTCGCATATGGCGTTTGTTCAAAAGCTGCCGTGCCCCCTGTCTTGATGAATCCTTTCTCGTCCAGATTGACAAACCCTTTCAACCATTCCGTATTTGGTTTGGCGCCAATCATCAGAAAAACACTGTCGATCCGCTTAGATGTTTGTGCTCCATTGCGGCGATCGATCCAGGTAACTTCCTTCAAGTGGGAATCGCCCACAAGACTCACAATCTCCGTTTCCGTCAGAACGGAAATGCGGGGAGAGGTCTCGATTCGTGAAAGCAAGTATTGCGACATGGTTTGGGCAAGCGTTCTTCCGCGAATCATGAGATGAACATGGGCGGCTCTGTGCGAAAGAAACAGCGCGGCTTGCCCAGCGGAGTTACCGCCACCCACGACGATGACTTCGTTGTTGCCGCAGAATGCTGCTTCCATGGCAGTGGCGGCATAGTAAACACCTTGATTTTCAAACCTATCGAGATTCTGGACCTGCAGCTTCCTATACCTCGCCCCGGTTGCAACGATCACTGATCGTCCGCACAAACGAATGCCCTCCGCCAGCGTGAGTCTATGGAAGCGGGCCTCCGGTTGCAGGGCGATCGCTTCCCGGGCTATCGCGAATCTCACTCCGAATTTCAGCGATTGAACCCAGGCGCGATGCGCGAGCCTCTGGCCTGAGATCCCGGTGGGAAACCCCAAATAATTCTCGATTTTCGAGCTTGTGCCGGCCTGTCCGCCGGGAGCAATGCCTTCGACGACAACGGTCGACAATCCCTCGGAAGCAGCATAAACGGC
>JAFAUR010000458.1 GCA_019243205.1 Acidobacteriaceae bacterium
TATTTTGTATCGTGACGCGTGTCACCACGCTGGCGCCGAACTTCATCGGAGCGCGGTACTGGTAGTCTTCGTAGGTCGGCTCGACTTCAATGATCTGGATGTCGATTGAGGGTTGGCCCGGCACAAATCGCCGGAAACGCCGCCGCAGACCCTGCCAGGGATTTCATTACCTGGCGTCTGCTGCACATCATCTGCTGCATAGTTGGCGTCTTATGGGAAGCGCTTCCAATGAGAAAGGCGATGACATTGCTCCCCATCGCTCAGTTATATCAGACCGCTTCCCGCAAGGGATCTCGCACGCCAATATAGGGTTGATTTTGAAGCTCCACAACTTTCCAGGCGCCAGGTCTTGACATGAAAGGAATTTGCGCTTACTTTGGGAAACGTTTACAACTGCTTTGGAGGCGCTGTGACCAGGCCGTCTTTCTGTTCCGCTTTTTTGGCTCTCTTCGTGTGTGCTGGGATTGCGAATGCGCAGATCTCGACCGCAACTTTACAAGGGACCGTCACTGATCCCAGTGGAGGTGTCGTGGCCGGGGCTACCGTAGTCGCCAGAAATCTCGGCACCCAGGTTGCGCGAACCGTGACGACCGGATCCAGCGGCGATTACACCATCCCCAATCTTGCCGTCGCGCACTACTCAGTCACCTTCACCGCACCCGGATTCAAGACCTACACCATCCAGGATGTGGAACTGCAGGTTGCGCAGAGGGCGGAGGTGAACGCAACGCTCGAGGTCGGCGGTGTTCAGCAGGAAGTCACCGTAGACACTGCGGCGCCGATTGTCCAGACAGCTCAGTCTTCGGTCGGGCAAGTAGTGAACCCGACAACGGTCGAACAGATGCCGCTGAACGGGCGCAGTTTCTGGCAGCTGACCAGCTTGACACCGGGCGCGACATATACCCCTGGCGGACAGGGGACGCGAACGAATGGAGCCTCCATCCGGTCGTCCTCGGTAAACGTGACCATCAATGGAACAGCTCCCAACCAAACCGGATGGTACCTGGACGGGGCGTTCATCACGGAAATGCAGACAGGCGGGACCCTAATTCAGCCGACCGTGGATGCGCTGCAGGAATTCAAAGTAGAGAGCTCGAACATGTCGGCGGAGTACGGTCACACGCCGAATGTCGTGAACGTCACATCGAGAAGCGGAACAAACTCATTCCATGGCACCGGTTGGGAGTTCCTTCGCAATTCCTACTTCGATGCTAAGAACTTTTTCTATGTACCGCCCGCCGGTTCAAACCAGACGAATGAACCGTTACGGCGCAATCAGTACGGATTCGCCGTCGGGGGACCTATCCGAAAAGACAAGACCTTCTTTTTCGTAGACCTCGAAAGGACCGGACTACTCCAGGGAACCGACTTCAACAACATTGTTCCCAGCGTGGCCGAGCGGGGCGGCAATTTCAGCGCGCTTGGCACGAAGAAGCTGCTCAACCCAACAGCAAAATATACGCCGTACGCCGGAAACATCATCCCGACTGCTTCGTTCTCTCCCCAGGCGCTCTATTTTCTCCAATACATGCCGTTGCCGAACACGAGCCAGGGGTCGACGAACTACTCGGCGTTAACTAACAACCTGATTCAACACCAGACGCGCGCCGACGTCCGCATCGATCACCAGATCACTGCCTCGACTCAACTCAGCGGCAGATATTCCATCAACAACAACGACGAGGACGATCCAAACAACTACCTGACCCTGGGCGCCTTCCCGCTGCACAGCCGCGCGCAGAACGCCACGCTGTCGATGACCCACATCTTCACCCCGCGGCTCTTGAATGAAGCACGCATTTCCTATTACCGGAGTTACTTCTACTTCGGCGGCACTTTGCAGGGCACAAACTTCAATCAAGCTGCCGGCGTGCAGGGCTTCAACGACACGACATCGGTTTACAGCTTCCCGTACATCACGTTGACCGGTTACTCGAATTTCACCGGTTCACCTTCGGACCAGCGCCCAAAACAGAACCGCATCCGCAACTGGCAGTACGCGGACAACTTGAACTATACCGTCGGACGCCACAACATTAAGGTCGGCGTGGAACTGATGCACCAGACCGCCGGTTTTATCAACGGCTCAAACTCGGTGGGCACATTCAATTTTGTCGGAACATACACGGGTGATGCCTTTGCAGACTTTCTGCTCGGGTATCCGGACAACGTGACCCGAGACTACTTCAAGGACCTGAACGGCGACTATCAGAGCTTCTGGAGTTTCTACGCGCAGGACAACTTTCGGGTCACTCCGAATTTAACCCTGGACCTTGGCGTGCGGCTCGATCTGAACGGCTTTTATAACGGCATCCGCGGGCAGAAGAGCGCCTTCAATACCGTTACGGGCAAGCTGATTATTCCGTCAACCATTGATCCGAACGTGCAGGCGCTGACCCCCACCCTGCTGAACCTGTTCAGCGATCGCATGAATTTCACC
>JAFAUR010000496.1 GCA_019243205.1 Acidobacteriaceae bacterium
TGCTTCTGCTCTCTGTCTGCCGCACGCACGCGACTCCGCCGCCCGGCCCGGATATCCGGGTTACGGTCGCGGCAGATGGAACGGGCGACTTCAAAACCGTTCAGATGGCTGTTGATCATGGTCTTGACCGTGGACCGCTTGCGCCCCAGGGCCGCCTGATCATCCAAATCCGCCCCGGCACATATCACGAGCGCGTCAAGATTCCTCCTGACCGGCCCCGCCTCACTCTTCTCGGCACTGACCCCTCGAATACGATCATCACGTTCAACGCCGGCGCGAAAGACGTCGGCGGGACGTTCTTCAGCAGCACCGTCGAAGTCGAAGCTCCCGAATTCGAAGCCGCCAACATCACGTTCGAAAACAGCTATGGTACCGGGACGCAGGCGGTCGCAATCACTACTCACTCCGACCGCGCACTCTTTCAGCATTGCCGCTTCATCGGATGGCAGGACACTCTCTACGCCGCCACCGGCCGACAGTATTTCCGGGACTGCTACATCGAAGGTCATGTCGATTTCATTTTTGGCAATGCCGCCGCCGTATTCGAGAACTGCGAGATTCACAGCCGCGGCGCCGGTTACGTCACCGCACAAAGCCGGCTCATTCCAGATGGTCCCACGGGCTATGTGTTCATCCATTGCAAATTAACCGGCGAAAATATCGGAGCCAAAGTTTTCCTCGGCCGCCCATGGCGCGACTACTCACGAGTCGTATTCATCGACTGCTTTCTCGGTCCGCACATCCGGCCCGAAGGGTGGAGCGACTGGAACAACATAGGCCGCAGTAAGACCGCGTGGTACGGCGAATACAACTCGACCGGGCCGGGAGCCCAGCCGTCTGGCCGAGTGAAATGGGCTCATCAGTTGACGGAGGCTGAGGCCGCTCAATTCAAACCGGACGTCTTCCTGCGAGGCAATGATAACTGGCAGCCGGAAAAGATATCCGTCAACTAGGCTGCCGGGCGCGAAGGCCGGATTCACCCCAGCTAATCCGATGTTGCTAACGGCTCCAGATCAACCCAGCAGCGCCGTTTCCAGGATTCCAGTCCGGCTTCAGCCAGCTGCACACCTTTCGCTCCTTCGAGCAGCGTCCACGGAAACGGCTCATTCTTGACCACGTGCCGCAGAAACAGCTCCCATTGGCGCTTAAAAGCGTTGTCGAACACGTCCTGCTCCGGCACCTTCTGCCATCCTTCGAAAAAGTCAATCGGCTGCGGGACATCGGGATTCCACGTCGGCCGTGGCGTCGCGCCATAGTGCTGAATCCAGCAATCACGTAGCCCGGCCACGGCGGTCCCCTTGGTCCCGTCGACCTGCAGGGTCAGGAGATCATCACGCCGCACACGCACATTCCACGATGAATTGAAATGCGCCACAATGTCGCCTTCGAGCTGGAAGGTCGCGTACGCAGAGTCATCGGCGGTGCACTTGTATGGCTTACCGGCTTCGTCCCATCGCTCGAGAATGTGGGTCGCGCCGAGGCAAGATACCGATTTCACCGCACCAAAGATGTTGTCGAGAACATACCGCCAGTGGCACAGCATGTCGATGATAATGCCGCCGCCGTCCTCCTTGCGATAGTTCCACGAAGGCCTCTGAGTGGGCACAGTATCGCCTTCAAACACCCAGTACCCGAACTCGCCCCTGACGGAAAGAATTCGGCCGAAGAACCCGAGATCGATCAGGGTCTTCAGCTTCAGCAAACCAGGCAGCCAGAGCTTATCCTGCACGACCCCGTGTTTCACACCGGCCTTTTGCGCCGTTTTATATAGGTCGAGCGCCGTCTGCAAACTCTCGGCAACGGGCTTTTCGCAGTAGATGTTTTTGCCGGCTTTAACGGCCTCGCGCACAGCCTCTGCGCGCCGGTCGGTAGTCTGCGCATCGAAGTAAATTGAGTACTTCGAATTCGCGAGCGCGCCTTTCCAGTCGGTGCTGTAAGGCAATCCTCCGAACTCACGCGAAATGGCAGCCAGCTTCGCTTCATTCCGCCCCACCAGCAGCGGTTCGGGCATGATCGTTTCCGTCTCGCTCAGCTTTACGCCGCCCTCCTGCATAATGGCGTAAATCGAACGCCGCAGATGCTGATTCAGCCCCATGCGCCCGGTGACGCCGTTCATGATGATGCCGACGCGATAAACCGTGTTGTCGCTCATGCCTGGCCTTCCGGCTTCTTCGTGCATTGCGGTTGCGCGCCCGCCGGCAGTTGCGGCGCATCGACACCAGCGCGTGGAAGCGTGCCGTCCAGCTCCTGACGCCAGTGAGCCACATCGCCGGCGGGACCATAGCAATAAATCATGCGCATCGGCGTCGGGCCCGTGTTTGTCAACTGGTGAAAGATACCGGACGGAATGTATATGGCTTGTCCGGAGCGAACCGTTGAACGTTCTTCGCCCAGGCACATTTCGCCCTCGCCCTCCACGATGAAGTAAATCTCTTCCTGATCCTGGTTGTGCCAGGGCACCTGTCCGCCTTTTGGCTCCAGCGTCACATTCCCAAGAGAGAAGTTCTTCGCCTGAATCGGACTGGCGCCTCCCACCAGATTTTGAGTCCGTCGTCTGGCCGGATACGTCCGTCCCGCTATCTGCGAAAGATCAGCAACGATCATTTTCGATCACTCCAAAAAGTCAGATACGGCTTCCCTTCACTCAATCGAAGCAGGTAAAGCGCAGCTTCTCGCATGTGATAGTCGCCCCACATACATGCCTCACCCCGCGGTACGCCATCAGCATCCGGCGCCGCATCCCAGCCGTTCGGTCTGTGATAAACGGAATGCAGCAATAAACCCTGATGCTTTTCGTCGCGGCTCAAATAAGGCGCATCAAACAGCGTATGACAGACCGTTAGCCCTGCTTGCCAGTAGTCGTCCCGTTTGAGATAACGTCCCAACCGCAGCAGACCCTGGGCTGCTATTGCAGCCGCGGAACTGTCTACCGGCTCATATGCATTGAATGGATCGGCAGGCTTCACAGCCCAGTCGCCAAGTTTATGGATTCCCGGGGCGCCTGTATCCCAGTACGGAATCCCGTCGGTCGGCGTGTTGGCCAGATAGAAATCGCACGTCGCCTCAGCCGCCTTCCGCATCATTGACGAAATCTTCTCGCGCCCGCCTGACGGTTCAAGCTCTGAGTCAGCGAGCGTTTCCAGAAATTCGAGTTCCTCGGCATATCCGCACACCGCCCATGCCAGTCCGCGCGTCCAGGTCGTAAATGGCGAGAATCCCTGCTGCGAGTTGGGACAGCGATAATTCCCGTCATTCGTGTTGAAAATGCTTTCATGCGCCGTCCGACCGCGAACGTCGTAATAGTCCCGTCCTTCGCCGTAGTAAACCGAAAAACGCGCCGTTGCTTCCGCGTGCTGAACCAGGCGCTCCAGCAGCGAAATTTTGCGGTCATTCTCCGCCATCAACGCGTGCCCCAGTTTGTGGCTCACCGCCAGCGCGCGTAGGGAACGAATGGTATCCACAAACAACGAGTGCGGGCCGTTAAAGGAATAGATATATCCGCCGCCTCCCGCAATGCGTGACCAGCGGGCAGCTTGAATCGCCCCTGAGGACTTGATTGCGAGATCGTAAAACCGCCGCTCCCACGTGTCCTCAGCGATGCGGCCTTCATCCATGAGGCGCAATAGGTTGCCGTACGTGCTGATGTTGTTAAAGCCATGATCGTGAACGCCGATGTGCGTCACGTGTGGAGCCATGAAGCGCACCGTATTGTCGCGGCCCGATTTCAGGAATTGTTTGTCGTCGGTGGCATCGAACTGTAAAATTGCTGAACCGAATTGGAAACCTTGCGTCCACTCCGTCCAGCCGCGGCTCGTATACCGCCCCTGAATAGTGAAAACCGGTGCTCCGTCCGCAGGGCTCCATGATTTCTCAAGCGATCGGATTTTTTTGGCCGATTGCTCGAAAACATCTCGAACTTTCGTTTCTAATTTCTGCGGTGTGAGATCTCGTTTGATGTCGATCATTAATAGGTCGCAGCGGCTTTCACCCCTTTGGCTTCTCCACTGAAGTAAGGCGCCAAAGGATCGTTTGGAAGTGCTTCCAACCCAGCAATGACGGCTTCGGCATTGATTTCAGCGCCCGCGCGCGTCGTGTGAGTATGCTCGTCTCCGAAAAGCGGGTTCACCTTCTCGGGCCCCATCGCGTCGTAGCGCTCTGCGATGATCTCATTGAGGTCGATCAGCGGAGCATGCTCCGCGCGCGCCACTTCCGCTGCCCAGCCCGCGTAATCCCTCGAATTGCGCTCGATCTTTCCGTCCTTCCAGATCTTTCGCGGAATCATGGTGCACACAATCGGAGCCGCACCTTTCGCGCGGGTATCCTCGATGTACTTGCGCATGTACCAGCCATACGTGTGTACCACCTCATGCTTCTTCGTCAGAATGTTATCGATCTCCTGCGTCTCTTCGCCGGTTCCCTTAATCGACCCGCGCGCCCGCGAGTTGTCGTTGAGTGCACCGCCATCGTTGTGGCCGAACTGCATCATGACGAAGTCGCCCTTTTTGAGGTTCGCCAGTACGCCGTCCCAGTGACCTTCGGTGATGTACGTCCGGCTGCTCCGGCCTCCCAGGGCGCGGTTCACAACATTGATCTTTGCAGGATCAAAATACTTTCCTACGATGTCGCCCCAGCCCCATTGGCCATTTCTGCCGTCTCCTTGCCCGTTTCGAACAGTCGAATCGCCGATGATCCACAACGTCGGCAGGTTCGGATTTGCCGGCATACGCATGGGCGGCAGATGGCTCGCGCTCGGGTCAGGGCTCTGCGCCGATGTGTTTGTCTGCGCCCGCGCCTGAATCGCAATGGAAAGAACGACTGCCGCAAACGTGCAAGATCGCCTCAGTAGAATTTCGGTCTTCGTCATTTCCTGACCAAATGCACAGTTGCCAGCATTCCCGACGGTAGGGGCTTCAGATCCTTGAAGCCTTGCGGGACGAACCGCTCTCCGTATCTGAGGTTCAGCAATCTGTAATCCGGCAACGCGCGTCCGGCCATTTCGTTGATCGCCAGATTAGCAACTTCGATCCGTAGCTGATTCTCGCCCGGTTTGATGTACTGGCTGATATCGATCTGGTACGGCGGGTGCCAGATGCTCCCGGCTCGCTTGCCATTGATATACACAACGGCGGCCTCACGCACGGGCGATTCCAGCAAGGCGCGCATTCCCGGCTCACCCGGAGCCGGAGGAGGCACTTTCTCGCCCTCACCGAAATCGAGAATATATCCGCCGGCGTTTTGCACCCGAACCGTTTTTTCGTAAGTCGCTTCTCCCGAGTAGAATTTTGTTTTCTCTTCGTCGGTCCACGATGAGAGCTTCGCCATTTGCTCCGTATCTTTGAGTCCGGTAAAAGTCACGCGCCAGTCGGAGCTGAGATCCGCAACAACCGTCTGCTTCTCCGCCGCGCCAGGGGCTGGCTTTGCTGCATTTCGGCTGAATACCAGCACGCGAGATTCATACGGCGCAAGGTCAAGCGCAATCTTCGAACATTTGCCGTCTTCGCGTAACGCGGCAGGGCTTCGCCCTCCACCGAACGGATCCCACCACTCTGCGCCCATACCGCTGACCCGCACAGTTGCGTCCGTGCTCACGTGTTCATTCGAAGTGTTGACGAAGAAGTAGAGTTCACCGTCTTCCAGCTTTCTGTGAATAAATCCAATTGCCGGTGCGGCCGTACCCGCCGTCGCAAAATCCGGTGTCAATAGAGAAGTCATTTCTCTTCCCAGCGTCGACTCATCCTCGACAAGCTTCGCCTTGGATTGCGATCCACTGAACAAATGCGCAGCCAGGTTCTGGATCCTTTCCGAATCATCGCGTTCTCTGAAGCCCGGAGCCAGCGAGGGCAGCCGCCGGGTCGCAATCACCGCTCCGCCCTTCTCCGCATAGGCTTGAATACGCTCGAGGGTCGCCAGCGGTATCCGCTCCACTCCGGGAATAATCAACATTCGATACGGAATTCCCGCCTTGTCCATCGACCGGTCGTCAATGAAGTCGAAGTTATAGCCGGCATTCAAAACCTGGGGGATTACAGTCCGGCCGAGCAGGTCGTCCATCTGGCGATCCACCGAAGCTAATCCTGCCCGCCTGTTCTCCGTTGGACGAAATCGCGCCCACGCATCATCCGTCGGCAGGTAGATAGCGACATCGTTCGCCGGCTTGCCTTGCCTCATCAGATAACTGACACGTTGCAAGTACCCCATGATCTCCGGCATCACCGGAAACCACGGATTATGATCGTTGAAGGCTGCCGCCGCGTAGAAACGCCATCCCGGCTCAACGGCCGAGGGCGGCGAGTACGGCCAGCCATGTCCGATCAGCTGATTGATGCCTTCAATGAAATGCAGATCCGCTTCCGCTTTGATGTCGAGCGGAGTTGCCCGGAATGACGGTGCATGCAACCACGTCCACGTCTCAGTCGACGTAATGTTGCGTCCGTAAAGATGGTTTGCCGATGACGCCCATCGTGCCGCACTGAATCCCCGCCATTCGGGTCCATGCTCGCCTTCGGCCAGATCCACGAAGGCATTGCTCGACAGAATCACCGGAGGCTCGCCGTACGTCTGTGAACGGAATAGCGTCCCGTGCGCATGCGCCCATTCGCGAATGGGCGTGAGGTAGTGTTCTTCCGCAAGTTCAGTCATCGTCTTGCCCCAATCGTGACGAATCGCCAGCGCCTGCGGCGTGGCATCGCCAGTCAACTCCGGCAAGTGCGGAACAAGATCGTATCCGCGGCGTTTCTGAAATCGCGCGAGAAAATCGCCGGTCCAATCGGTGTCGAACACCTCGAGGCTGTCGCTGAACACCGAATAGGGCGGGTTCGGCCCGAAACCTTTCATCAGCTTTTCACCCACCACAGTCAAGTGCTGTTCGATCGCGGCGCGATCATAGTGAT
>JAFAUR010000546.1 GCA_019243205.1 Acidobacteriaceae bacterium
GCCGGAGGCATGAGCGGAAGCCCGGTATACATAAACGGCAAACTGCTGGGCGCGATCTCGCTTCGCCTGAGTGTCTTTTCGCCGGACGCGATTTGCGGCATTACACCCATCAAGCTGATGCTGGATGTCAGTGAATTCGATAAGAGCCGGCCGTCCGATCGCAAGACTCCGGATTCCGCAGTTAAGGCCAACACGGTTGCCGAAGGGAGTGCTCCTGGCGAACTACTGTCCCGGGTCATGACCGCTGCGCCCGCTTTCCGAGGCGAGTCGTTGGCGATGACCCCGATTGCCACCCCGATCACGATGTCAGGGTTCAGCGATGAGACGGTCCGTGAGTTTTCGCCCATCTTCAACCAGCTGGGACTGACAGTGTCACAGGGAGGGGCCGGAGGAAACGTTGACTCTCCCGTTCCGGCAAAGGGCTGGCAGACGGCGCTGCAGCCGGGGGAATCGGTCGCGGCTGTTCTTGTTTCCGGTGACATGACCATAACTGGGGCGGGAACAGTAACATACAACGACGGCAAGCGCATCCTGGCGTTTGGGCATCCTATGTTCAATCTCGGCCCAGTCGACATGCCGCTCGCGAAGGAAGAGATTGTGACTACCCTTGCCTCGTCCTATCAGCCGACAAAGATGGGCAACGCCTCTGAAGTAGTCGGGGCACTGCGCCAGGACCGGCACAGTGCGATTCAAGGCGAGCTTGGGCTTACCGCGCAAATGATTCCAGTGAAAATGCACGTTCGATCCTATGGCCCAGACAACGCTGTGCGGAAGGCGCAAGATTTCCACTTCAACGTTTTCGTCGATCAGAAATGGACGCCATACCTGATGATGGCGACGCTATTCAACTCGCTTTCCAACCTGAACGATTTTTCCGAAGAGGCTACCTACCGGCTACGCGGAGAACTGCAGGTAGAGGGTCAGCATCGAATCCAACTAAGCACGATGCAGGCGCCGGCCGAAACTCCGGTGCCCACGCCAATGCTTCTGGCAGGCTGGTGGGGTGACAAATTCAACCGGCTGTTCATTAATTCAAACAAGGTTCCGAAGCTCAACGAAGTGGACGTTTCAGTCGATCTGTTGCCCCAAAGACGCATCGCCCAGATTGAGTCGGCTTGGATCGCTGATAACAAAGTAACTCCGGGCACTGAAGTGCCAGTTAAAGTATTTCTGAAGCCGTATCGCGGGGAACAGATCGAACGCACCGTAAGCGTGAAAATTCCGGCCGGTTTTTCGCGCGGTGAACACCAGATTTTGTTCAGCGACGCCGAGACACTCAGCCGCGTTCAGAACATTGCCAGTTCGCTGAATCGGATCGAAGATATCCCCCAGACAGTTGCCATGTTGAACGAGGAGCGAAGCAACAACCGGCTCTACGTATCACTGATTGAATCGCAGCCGACCGTATATTCGGACGAGAAAGTCCTGCCGAGTTTACCGGCCTCCATCCTGAACGTGATGCAAAGCGGCCGGGCAACGAATCACCAGTTCGTGAGCGCCCCGGAAAGTGCACATGAGCAACTTTCAGTGCCCTTCGATGTTGTGATTACGGGCAACTACTCGCTGAAAGTCTACGTAAACTGACAAGTTTTTCCTTTCTCATGTCAAACTACTCGGCCTTGTACCGGGCAGCCGCCATTTTGATTCTTTGTGCGGCGCCCACGGTTAGCCTTGCTGTCGAAACGCATATCTGGGAGCAATCGGACCAAGCTGAATTCGCACGCGGCACACCTAAAAACATCTCGATCCGAAGCGACGGGCGTCTCAGTCTCGCTCCGGAACTGAAAGAACTCGACAGCACAACGGTTCCATATTTGTGGGCGGTAGTACAGGACTCCAAAGGCACCCTATATTACGCAGGCGGAGCCCCGACGGGCGCGACAACGAAGATCTTCGCTCTGCCCAGAGGGGGCAAACCTCGCGTTGCCGCGGAGCTTCCCGGGTTGGAAGTGCATGCGCTCGCGATAGACAAACAGGACCGGGTTTACGCCGCTGTTCTGCCTGACGCGAAGGTCTACCGGATTGAAAACGGAAAACCTGTTCTCTTCTTCGATCCGAAATGCAAATACATCTGGTCGATGCTGTTCGATCGCACTGGAGACTTGTTTCTCGCAACGGGCGAGTCCGGTGTGGTGTATCGGGTTCCTCCTGATGGGAAGGGGGTCAAGTTCTTCGAAACTGACGAGACGCACGCGCGCTCGATGACAATCGATGAAGAAGGAAATCTGATCATCGGGACGGAGCCGAATGGTTTGATCATCCGCATCTCACCGAGCGGGAAAGGGTTCGTAGTTTACCAAGCAGGCAAACGTGAAGTCACAGCCGTTGCCGAACGTCAGGGTGTGATCTACGCGTCGGCGATCGGAAGCAAAACCGGAGGCGCGTCAGTGGTCGGGAACGCGCCCGCACTGCCCTCTTCGCAAGCACCGGTGACGTCAACAGGTGCGCCGCGGTCCGGATCGGCGCCTCCCAGCCTACCGCCTTCGGTTGGATCTTTCAGCGCGACTGTTACGGGAGGTTCCGAAGTCTACCGAATCGCGAAAGACGGGTTCGCCGAAAGGATCTGGAATTCGGGAACAGACCTGGTATACGCGATCGCTTTCGACA
>JAFAUR010000657.1 GCA_019243205.1 Acidobacteriaceae bacterium
CTTCATCCTGGACAACCTAATCGCGAGCGGAAAGGCGAAGCCGATGATCATCGTCATGGCAAATGGCTATGCGCGGCGCGCGGGGCAGCCGGTTCCGAATCTCGCAGGCAAAGGCTTTGGGTCACCCGAAATGAGGAAAGCGATGGAGACATGGTGGCGGCGTTTGAGGACGACATGACGCAAGTGTTGATTCCGTTCATCGACTCCACTTATCGCACGCTAAACGACCGTGATCATCGTGGCATGGCTGGGCTTTCGATGGGCGGCATGCAAACATTTCACGTGACCTTCGATCATCTTGAACTGTTCTCCTACATCGGCGGGTTTAGCGGAGCTTTGAATCCATTCGGCGGAGCTAGCGGCAACTTCGATACTAAAACGGCGTACCACGGTGCGTTAGCGAATTCGGCCACGTTCGCGAAACGCGTCCATCTGCTCTGGATCGGCGTGGGAACCGAGGAGCCACCGCAGATGAAGGCGGGTATTGAGAAGCTCAATACGTCGCTTGAAGAAGCAAATATTCAACACGTGTTCTATGAATCACCCGGTACCAACCACGAGTGGCAGACCTGGCGCCGCGACCTGAACGACTTCGCACCCCGGCTGTTCCAGAAGTAGCTGCTACTGCTCGATTGAGATGACTGGAACCGAGCTTGACTGAACCGTCACTTCACCAGAACCCCGCGTCCGCTCGCGAATGAATAGACGCAAATTCCTGATTTGTTCGATGGCGGGCACTCTCGTGGAGCGCTTGGCTCCTGTTTCGGGGCCACGGCATTCGAGCGCGGCTCCTGGGACAGGCGGGCCTCCAGTTCAGGGACAGTCGAGGGTTACCGTCCTGCCGATCGATATGGATAGAGTCACGACGCCGGTTGACGAGCGAATCTACGGCCAGTTTCTGGAGCACATCAACCATTCGGTAGAGGACGGCCTTTTCGCCGAACAGATTCGCGGCGCGGCGTTTGAGGGCGACGACTTCAAAACTTATTGGGAATCGTTTTCGGACCGCGGCAGAGTTGAGATCGCGGACATTGAGTTCCAGAACGGGCAAAAAAGTGTGCGGCTCAGCGTCCACGGCGGCAGCGCCGGGATTCGGCAACACCGTATCTTCCTCGATCAGGGTTTCAAGTATGACGGCTCCCTCTGCGACAAACGTGAGCAAGGCTTCCCGCAATTGATGCTTCGCGTCCGATCATCCAGGGACGGTACCGTGGCTTCGATACCGCTCGTGCTCACGAACGCAGATTGGCAGGAGAGCCCCTTTTCGTTCACCAGTTCTTTGCGGGACACGAATGCGGCAGTCGAGATTGTCGCGACCGGCGATGGCACGGCGCTGGTCGACTTCATCTCCATGATGCGCACCGACGTGCGCCGGGATGGCATGCTGCGACCCGACCTATTGCAGGCTTTGCGCGAGCTTCATCCATCGTTCATCCGTTGGCCTGGCGGTTCCTTCGCTTCGACATATAAGTGGAAAGAAGGCATCGGCCGGTACGCATCGCGCGGCTACCACCCAAACACGTTCTGGGGCGGCTACTCGGATTATTTTGGGTTCGGGACCGACGAGTTCTTGGGCCTTTGCCGGAAGGTAAACGCCGAACCTCTTATCGTGCTCCCGGCATCCGGTACGAAACCCGAACAGATTGAGTACGCCATAGACTGGGTTCATTACCTGAACGACCCTGCGACGACCGAATGGGGACGACTGCGTGCGTCCAATGGACATGCGGAGCCCTACGGAGTGAAGTTCTTCCAGATCGACAACGAGCCCATGAATAACAGCTTCACGCCGGAGCAGTACGCCGAAATCGTCAACGTCTACGGGAGGCGGCTGCGGGCCATTGCTCCACACGCGCGAATCGTGGCGTGCGGGCAGAAGCGGTCCAATGATATGGCCTGGAGCGAGAAGATCATCGACCTCGCCGGAGAGAACTTCGACGTTCTGGGGTGTCACAACTAGAGTACGAGCCGAAGAATTTCGAGACGGGGTTGAAGCGGATCCGCGACTACCTTACGAAGCTTCGGGATTACGTGCGCGCCTCGAAGCACCCGGGCATCGAAATTGCTGTGCTCGAGTGGAGTCTTCAGCACACGTACGACTGGCGAGCTGGACTGCATACGGCAGGCAGCCTGATTATGTACGAGGAACTCAGCCCCGGTCTGGCGATGACCTGTCCAGCCCTGCTGATGCGCAACACCACGCACGATCCCACCTGGACTTCGTTCATCTATCACGACCACGTCTCATGGTTCCCGGGGGCCGGCTACGTAGTCGAGAAGCTC
>JAFAUR010001028.1 GCA_019243205.1 Acidobacteriaceae bacterium
ACTGGGAGCGACGCCATTTCGGGTGCAATTCACGGATGGACATGGCAACAAGATCGGGGTCGTCACACATTGGAAAATGATTGCCTTTGCTCACTACGACTTGCCTGGCATCAGGGAACAATTCTTTCCAACGCGGTTGAAAGCTGAGTGGGTCGTTGCGCTCGCCAAAAATCGTGAACACCGGCAGGCCACGAAATTGTGTGGCCAGGGCACGCCCTACTCGTTCATAAATGGCGCCGGCTCTAAGCGCGTCACGCATATAGGCATGGAAAGTTCTGATGCCGTCGCGTCCTATGCCAGCAAGAAAGGCTTTCCGGCTCGGCTCGTCCATGTGCCGCGCGACTCCAAATGTAGTGGCCGTAATACGCGGAAGTATTCCGCTGAATGCATTGAATTCGCGAATGATAGGGCTGCCCATCACGGCTAACATGCCGCGAAAAGCCGCACCCGAAGGCTTCCAGGCAAATGCATTGACGATGCATAAAGCGCGAATTCTGTTTGCGAGAGCGGCGGCACCGGCAATTCCCGATGGTCCGCCGAGGTCGTGCACAACCAAGATGATGTCGCGGAGGTCGAGGTGTTCAATGAGCGCAGTGAGCACTCGCGATGCTCGATCTAGACTGATGCGGCCCACAGGCAGGCGGTCACTTTGGCCAGCGCCGGGAGCGTCAAAACAAATGCAACGAAAGTCGCCTGAGAGGCGCAGCATAACATCACGCCAGATGAACGACCAAAAGCCGGTATGCACAAACAAAACGACTGGGCCTCGACCGACATCAGTAAAGGCAATTCTGCAACCCTCTACCTCAAAAGCCGAGGTTTGAAACGGCCAAATACTTTCCCCTAGCCATACAGGCCGGCGAAACACCGATGCCTCAGCAGCGGGACCGAGAGCGGCACTCCGGCTCTCGATGCGGCTGGCTACCTGTGTGTCCGAAGCGGTAGATAACGCATCCGGTATTTGAAATCCCTGCGCAGATACTTTCATTTGATTTGCTCTTTTTCCATCCATTTCTCTGGTGCCAGTGGTTGTTTTTTCGGCCAGTTCTTGCATGCCGCTGTGTTCGGACCACACTTCGGCAGAATTAGGTAGAAACCGACATCTCGCGATGACGGAGTTTGCCACCGCTGTGAAGCGACGTTCGAGACGGGACCCAGTCGCGTAGTTCCGCATGCCGGAGATAGGCGCTTGCAAACATCAGGAGTCCTATCATCAGTGGTGGCGCGAAACTCTGCCGGCCGATGATGTGCGTGACGATTGCGCCGCCGATATAGCCCGTGAGCAGAAATGTTCCGAGAACGGACGTTCTTGGAATGAGATATAGCGCGAGGCAGGACAGTTCGAGAATTGCGATCGGTACAATCGCTCGCTCGGGTATGCCCGCGCGCGTGAGTTCTTCGATCACTTTCGGCAAATGAGCGAGCTTCGAAATTGCGCTGCCCATGAACGCTAAGGTGACGAAAACGCCGAGAACTCTCCCGGCCCAAGTGCGCGCCTTGGAAGGGTTCGCTTCATTGGTGGATTTCATTGCTGGTCTCCGTTCTTTTCTTGCCTGCTGACCCAAAGACAAATCAATTCGCCGTGCTGTGACACTTGAGCCTGGTCTCAACCAACAGGAGAGTGCAATTGATCACGTTTTCGGCGATTGATCTCAACGCGTATCGCGAATATGCAAAGTACCGCCATCACCAGTTCGGGAACAAGCAACGTTGCGGTCTCGCCGGAGTGAGCGAGCGCCATTCCTAGCACCCTGACACTCATCACGATTCCCAGCAGCGTCAGTTCAGTTCGCAGGCCAGAGAGAACCCGCCGTTGTGAAAACAGGCAGCTCAAGAAAAAGACAGCAAATGCCAGCGGGAATCCGGCAAAGCCTACTCTGGCCACCGTGATGCCGCCCGGCGACGTGAATGCAATACCGACCGCTGATGCTGCTTGAACCGGATTGATCAGATACCGAAAGGCAATGAGAGTAAGTACGACTGTAAGACTGACCATTGGAACTCGGGTGAACACTGCCACTGCTCGGGAGTTTGCGGCTGTCTTGAATGGCTGAGGTCTAGCGGTTATAGTGGCTGACATGAATTTCTCCTTCTCATCGCGAAAGACCGGAAGCGCCCAAGAATTGTGACAATTCGGCGCCAGGCAAAAAGCGATCAACCGTTTTTGACCGGGCGGCATCTGGATACAGCGAGGCTTTTTGCTAATCCAGAGCGACACGTTGTCACAAGAACGGCGAGTCGCCGGTCTTAGAGAAAGGAGCTCGTACCCTGAGAGACATTCGTTGCTAGTCCGGATCGACCTCCATTGCGAGAACCAAACGTGCCAGATGATGCCGCTTCTAAGATGCCAGTTTCACTACACTCCGAATCACTATCAGATAGGGTAGGACCGACGCAAAGCGCCAGCCCGGAGAGCCTAGCCGCAGTCTTTGAGGAGTATCGGGCACTACTCTTTTCGATCGCTTATCGAATGCTAGGAGGCACTGCGGACGCAGAGGACATGCTGCAGGAGACATATCTTCGGTGGCAGGGAGCCTCTGTAATAGAAATTCAAAACCCCCGAGCTTTCCTGGTGACGGTACTCACGCGGCTCTGCATCAACCAATTGCAATCGGCGCGCGCCAAACGCGAGCAGTATTTCGGGCAGTGGCTCCCTGAGCCGCTATTGACTGCCCCAGCCGCTGACTTGCCGAGAATTCCCGGTATAGACGGTTCGCTTTCGATGGCGTTCTTAACGCTATTGGAGCGCTTATCGCCGACCGAACGGGCAGTTTTCTTGCTTCGCGAGGTCTTTGATTATGAATACAACGAAATCGCCGGCATGGTCACTAAAAGTGAAGCCAATTGCCGTCAAATTTTTCGTCGCGCCAAACAACACATCACGGAAAGCCGGCCACGTTTTGAAGTGTCACAGCAGCAGCGGGAAAGATTGCTGCAACAATTCGTGGACACCTCATTAAATGGCAATGTGCAGGAGCTTCTTGCCCTACTTGCGAAGGATGTGGTGCTCTACACGGACGGGGGCGGCAAAGCAACTGCAGTTCCGAACCCGATCTATGGCGCCGAGGCGGTGGCGCGATTCTTTGTCGGCGGTCGCAAAAAGCTGTTGCCTGCGGGTATCACCAGGCGATTTGCCGAGATCAATGGGCAGCCTGGCGTCATCGCGTATCACAATGGCAGGGTCTTCGGTGTGCTCTCGCTGGAGGTAGCGGACGGAACAGTGCAGAACATTTATATTGTGCGTAACCCTGACAAACTTGCCCGTCTGCCGCAACTGCCATCTGCGCCGTGCTGAGCACAACGCACTCCGAGAAACTCAAATGCTGGCTCGATTGTCACGGCCCGCTATCAAAAATCTAGTACACGGATGAACGGATGAAATTAGCGTTCGCAAGACTTGTGACAAAAGACGTTCCCAAACTCGCGCATTTCTATTCCGACCTATTGGGTATTGCGCCGCTCGGCAGCGAGGAGTATGTGGAGCTGCGGACCGGAGATTGCGTGCTCTCGATCGTGAGTAAGCGCAGCGTGGATATCTTCTCTGCTGGTGCCGCCGAGCCGGCAGCGAACCGTTCGATTATTCTCGATTTTGAAGTGGAAGATGTGGACAGAGAGTACTCACGCCTTGAAAACTTGGTAAGCGAATTCGTGTTGAAACCACAAAATCAGCCCTGGGGTAATCGATCCATGCTATTTCGAGACCCGGACGGCAACCTCATAAATTTCTTCGCACGAACTCGTGCCATTTGCGGAAATCAGCCGTTTCTGGTCTAATTGAGCGCTGTTGCGATGAATCGGCGAGGTATTGGATAGGCTCGGTTCTTAGACCGGTAAACACATCGTCGAGCGTCCTTCGAGAGCGGTTCGCTCGGGGCGCTCAACAGGTCTTATTTGCCTCTACCGGAGCCTTGATCGCTACCAAAGTCGTGCGAGTCTCGCGTGCGATTCTGCCCTTTGCAATCACATTGAGGAGTTTCGCTTTAAGAGAGGTCGTCGAATAGAAGTGGCTGATCTGCATTTTCGTGGAACAGTCGCCGAGCTTTTGAAACGTCGCTTCCACCGTGTAATCACTCAGTATTTTGCTGATCCCGAACGTATCCTGTGGCAAAACGGTAACGATTCTTTCCGTCGGAACGACTCCGATGTCCCGCTCAACACACGTGTGCTCCCCGCCAGAGAGGTGGCATTGATACCCAATGCCAGGTTCGCGGAACGTCTTGCCATCGATCAAATCAACCTTGAACACGCGAGCATGAAATGCACGGATTTTTGACAGATCCATATTGAAGGCCCAGACGTCCTCCAAACTTGCGTCGATGATGATTTCCTGCCTCGAACGGAATGGCGGTCGCACTGCTGCTATGGATTGGCTTCTTTACATCTCGTGCGGCATGGTGGAAGCGACAGTCCGATCCAACGCCGTTTCTTTCCCCATTGAAGTGCGGAAGAACCGTTCCTTATGTTTTTGAATCGTGATCCCAATTATATGGTTTTCTTCACCTTTTTGCCGGCTGTTACTCGGGTGGTCTTTCTCGGTTCTTTCGACGGCAGGGAACGTGCAAAATCGAGTGACCGTTGGATCCAACGACTCAGAGCTTTCCGGTCTCGCGTTAGCGGGTCAGAAAGAATTCCATACCCTTTCATCTTGCGGCCCGGCATGGGCTCAAACTCGGCGGCGCCTTCGAGCTGGAGAAAATTTTCCAAATCGACGGCAGAAAGCCGGAAAATGATGTTTTCTCTATGCAACCCGACAAACAGATTGCCGTCAAAGAAACAACAAGGCCATCCAAACATCTTCTTCTGAACGATTGCGTCTCCGTGAGGAGCAATTTCTTCGAATAGCGCGATCAGTTGAGGCGACGACTTCTTCCACTCAGGCGTGCTCCCCATTCGCCTATGCTACCCGGAAATTAAGAAGATCGGACTGCGCTTGGGGAATTCGCTTCTGCCCGAGCAGGCTATGGCGTTGCTTGATGCTCCACATCCGGAGACCATGAAAGGCAAACGCGATCTTACGCTGTTGGCGATTGTATGTTGTCATGGCTTCATCAGGTCGTTCCGCACTACTTTGCCATCCTTCATCACAAAGCGGACGTGCTCGAGTTCGGTAATGTCGGCGAGCGGGTTTCCCGAGACCGCGACAAGATCTGCGAATTTGCCGGGCTCAACTGTACCGACGCGGTCCTGCCAGCCCAACATTTCGGCAGCACTGCTGGTCATCGAGCGGATCACATCCAGGGCCGGCATCCCCGCTGCGTGCAGTTTCACTAAAGTGTTCATGCTCGCTTCTCCGCGCGTTTTACCTGGAAAAAACCAACACATATCAGATCCCTCTGCAAA
>JAFAUR010000009.1 GCA_019243205.1 Acidobacteriaceae bacterium
TGCGTCCGGCAAGATAGAGCACGTTTTTGCACCGCGGTAGGCCAGCTACATCGTCCGGATTCAGTAGATCACACGGAAGTACGACGACTCCGGCGGACTCCAGTTCGCGACGCGCCGTTTCAGAACCAAAGCGAGACGCAGCAATAACTCGACGATCGGCGCCAGCCCTGTCAGCGGCCCGCTTGGCGAGCTTCGCGAGCGACGGTCCCATCTTTCCGCCAGCGCCCAAGATCAAAATGTCGCCTTGCAGCCTCTGCATGAAAGCTATGTCGGCTTCGCTAGGCGACGAGAGTGTGTCTTCCAGTTCAGGGACGGATTGGATCTGCTTGGTAATCATAACTGCGTTACCCGAATTCCGGTCCTGTTACGGCGAATTGCTTTTCCAGCAACCCCGGATACCGGTTGTCGCCGCGGTACATTCTGAAAAGAACACGCTCCTCGGCAAACCCATTCGATTTCAACCATTCCAGCCAGTCCTGCGCAAGATGCGATGCGTCAATCGCGAAGCGGTTCCCGTGATGCGAGCGCAGACAATCGGCGACTACGCTTCGGGCGTCAGCTTCAGTTTCGGCAATAATCGGACCCAACTGATCATAAAGAAAACCGAACCGGCCCAGCATATAGCCTTTCACTCGACCATCCCTTTCGACTACGCGCGCGTACTCGGGCGCACGCTTAAACAAGTCGAGCAGTAATTCGCTACGATCGGCTCCGAAGACATCGAAGTCGGAATCCGCGACTTGACTGAGATCGGATTGGCGCATTGGCCGACTAGCGGCCGGCAAAATCGACGTGAACTTTTCGGAATCGATTACTCCAGTCATGCGGCTTAACGAATATTCTTCTAAGAACGAATGTTTGCTGTAGATCGGGCGGCCGGCGGGTGTGGCATCCAGGCGGCAGCAGTTGTCGTTGCGTAAAACCGCAAGGCCTTCCTGGAGAAGTTGCGTTCCAATACCATGGTTCCGCTCCGACGGAGCAACCAGAACCATGGACAACCAGCTAAAGCGATCTCCATAGCGGATGGTAGCAACGGTCCCGATAACTTCGCCGCGCCTTTCGGCGACGCGGCATCCTTTTGGGCTTACTCGCAGAAACATCCGCCAATCGGACTCTACCTGGTTCCAGCCGCTCAGGCGGCATAACTGCAGACCGGCGGGAATGTCCGCGACGGCCATATCCCGGAACACCAAGTCTTGCGTGCTCTCCGGCAGTATGTCACCGGTTTGCGGCCCCGTGCTGGACACGATGTTACCGTGAGGCATCCAGAATGCTTGAGAGCGAGACGGGCGCTCCGTTCTGTTCCTTGCTGCGATCCGCTGCCTCCATGAATGCGAGGATTTCGAGGGTTTCGTTCGGCTGAACCGGCGCGATACCGGTTTGAAAAAACTTGACGATCTGCTCCACAACTGGGCGATAGCTCCCGACAGTGGAACCGCCGTGAGTCTCTTGTTCGAACAGGTTGTTGCTGACGGCCACGCGCTTACTCCCGAAAACAACGGCGCCGTACGTTCGAGGACTGGAGCGCAACCCACGTATCTCGCCGATACGGCCGTCTTGCCAGAGGCCGACGACGCTATCTTCGCCTTCGGTGTGGAGGCGTGTGACGCGCTGGCAACCGGTTCCCATCAATGCATACAGAGATTCGACGCTATGAATGCCGTACCAGAACAGATCCGGGAGGTAGGATTCAATCGGCATTGGCCCGAACGTCAGAGCGCCGTTGACGCGGCCGATCGTTCCGTCGTGATTCAAGTCGACGATAGGTTTCGAGTACCGCTGTGAGGAAGCACTGAAGAAAGGGACACCGGCTTCTTGGGAGCTTTGGACGATCTCTTGAGCAACCTTGACATTCGGCGCCAAGGGCTTGTCGATAAAAACGCGCTTCTTCGCCGCAAAAACCGGCCGCACCTGTTCAAGATGCTGTCTCGCATCGACGCTCAAAAGCAGGACGGCGTCGACCTGGTTGCATAGCTCCGGAATCGACGAAACTAATCGCACATGCCACTTTTCAGTGACTTCTTTCGTGAAACGCTCAATCCGCGTGGCGCTTTCGGCGACCCCCGGGCTACCACCCTTGTAAGCAACTGTGACTACCGCTCCCGGAACGTGGTTCGGATCTGCGGGGTCGTTCAACAGTTGTGTAAAAGCGACCGCGTGCGACGTATCCAACCCGATGATGCCCACTTTTAGCGGTTGTTGCGCCCGCATGGGAATCGCCTGAATCAAGGCAATCACAACAGCAATGCTGACCAAAGTCTGTCTAAACACTTTCAGGAGCAACGAAGCCGGCCTATGAGGCCGGGGCCGGCCAACTGCCTGCCGCACGAAAACTGAGCTTTCCATAAGATTAAAAGATAAGTTTCAAAGCGAACTGCCACTCTCTCGGCTCGGAGACATCACTGGTGACTGTACCGAATGCCGAGCTCGACGGCGTAGTATTTGGAGCCGCGAAAACGGGATGATTCGCTACGTTGTACACCTCGGCGCGAAATTGGGCGCTCAGACGCTCCGCTACATGGTAATTCCTGATCAGAGAGAAATTCGCAATGGTTTGACCTTGCGCCCGGATGCCGCTAAATCGGAGCGGAAACGTGCGGATATTATTTGCCAATTGCTGGGAGGCTACCCTGTTGAATCCAGCATTGACGTTGATCCATTCATCTGCGCTTTGTTGGTCGGCAGGTAAGGGAATATTGTGGATGTCCCCGTTGAAGATGATATCTCCCCAAGCCAAAGGCGCTCCGGACTGGTGAACTATGTCGCCGTCAAGCTGCCACTCCCCGATGACCGCGTTTACCATCCCGGGGAGATTGCTGAGAAATTGCCGGTTTCGCCCCACCGGAAGCTCCCATAATGCACTGCCGGCGTAAACATTCGGGCGATCCATATCGGAGAGCGTGCGGTACGGCACGGTGTCCGTAGGATTAAGAAACTCGGTAGCCTGCATGTACTTCGAGTGCGTGTAGGATGCTTGAACCG
Source organism: Acidobacteriaceae bacterium (assembly GCA_019243205.1). GTDB lineage: Bacteria > Acidobacteriota > Terriglobia > Bryobacterales > Bryobacteraceae > Bog-105. The sequence continues at coordinate 2,983 of JAFAUR010000009.1, forward strand.
AATATCCTTTTGACAAACGTCTCTCAACTCGCACCTGTAAAGCGTGATACCAAGAGTAACCAATCGGTTCCGGAACGGTGAGAGCGCCATACTCCGGGAATGGCTCTAACAGAGTGCCGCGTGAGATCGTGGCTGGGTACAGCGGATTGAGCCCGAAGAACGGATTCGGAAATGAAGCCGTCAGGTAGTTGATGGTTTGCTGGTCCCGTCTCGGTGATGTGCTCAGGTATTGCGCAGGAGTGTTGTTGACCGACTGGTTTACTGCTAGGTGAGTAACGCGATTTCCGACATAGCTTACGTCCAGTAAGAAGTCGCCGGGCAAATAGCGCTCAATCCCGAATGACCACCGCTGAGAGTACGGGGGATTCATGCTGGGGTCGTAGAAGGAGATGGCTTGAGTAAAGCCGGTGTTGATACCTCCGCTTGCGCCTGAGGGCGGAATCAATCCATTCGGGAATGGGTTCGTCAGGTTGGCGACATAACTCACGCCATTATTTAGTGAAGGTTGTATCGGAGTCGTCTGCGTAAATCCGGTCTGGAAGGGCGTAAATGTGGCCACACCTAGAGAAGCGAAGTATATCCCGTAACCCGTTCGCAGCACGGTCTTGGGAGTAATTTGCCAGGCCAAGCCAATGCGTGGCAGAAATTCGTTGGTGGTGTGATACGGGCTTCTGCCGATGCCGTTCTGGTTGACAAAGGTTAATCCACCAGTCGGTGAGAAATCAGTCACGCCGGGCACGGGATTTTTTGCGAAGTTTGCTTCGGCTTGTGCTGTGAGCGCATTTGGCGTAGTAAAGTCGAACCCGGCGTTAAGCCGGTCGTAACGTTCCACTGCCGGTGTTTCCAGCTCATATCGCAAGCCGATGTTCAGCGTTAGTTTGGGTGTGATCTTGTAGTCATCTTGAATGTACAACCCCAGGTATTTGTTTTGTAGCGCATAGCTGTTCGTGTAAGGCGTCGTCATGCTGCCGCCCGGAACACCCATCAGCATGGCTGCCAGTTGATCACCGACGGGCGCCGCGGCAGAATTGTCGAAGGGGCCTTGCGTATATGTGCTCGAGAAGTTGAGGTCGGGTGAGATAGCCGCCGCATATCGGTTGCCGAAGCTTCGGAGTAGTCGCACGTCAGCTCCGAACCGCAGGGTTTGAGTGCCCGCAAGCTTGGTTGCATCGGCAACCCAGTCGTGTGAAACGTAAGTATTGGTGCCGTCGCCGCTCGACCAGTTGGACAAGGTTGAAAAGGGACTGACAGTGACGCGCGGAACAGTCGACAGACTTGGGTCGACGAGACCAGCCAACTGAGGCGAAAAGCCGAGCGAGGTCAAATTAGTTCCTTCCGTGCCCCGTACCTCCGGGAATTCCGCTGCCGTGAGCCCATACCGGAAGTTGAAGACGAGAGTGGGATTAACGACCCAGACATCGTCCAGCACTGCGCCCTGATTGATCTGGTCTTGAGAAAAGATACTGGCCGGAACGCCAAGCGCGTTCTTCGGGATGTGAAAGAAGTAGTGATTCATCCGCAAGAACAGCCGGTTGTTCTCACTAAAGGAATGATCCAGGCGGCCCATAAAGGAGTCGGATAAGATTTTCCGGACGTCCGGATAGAAGTAGTTGTTCTGCCCATCAACGGTCCCAGGTTGGTTGGGGAGCGGATACAGCGATGCCAAATTCAGACCTACCGGATTCAGCAGATTCGGTGGAATGATGTTACCGGGAATGGGACTCCGTGTAAACCGGCCGTTTGCGGCGGGCACGGTTGTAAACGGATTGTAGATCTGATACTGAGATCCAAGTTTAAGTAGCGCCGAAAAGTCGCCCGTGCGCTCTGCGGCTGTCGGCACTGTACCCGTCTGGCCCGCTGTGGTTGCCGGCGATGTATAACGATTTCCTTCCCAGGCGAAAAAGAAAAAGGTCTTATCGCGTCCGTGATAAACGTAAGGAATTGTTATGGGACCGCCGAAAGTGACGCCATAGCGATGGTCCTGATAAACAGGTTTCTTTTGACCTGACTTGTTGGCGAAAAAGTCGTTTGCGTCTAGAGCGCTGTTCTTGAACCAGTAATATGCGGTTCCGTGATAGTCGTTAGCGCCACTTTTCGAGCTGACACTTACTACGGGACCGAGCACATGACCGACACTTGAGTCGTAAGGATTGGCTTGCAGTTTCAACTCGGTGATCGCGCCGGAAGGCGGAATATAGGCGACACGAGAGTATCCCTTGTTTTCGTCATTGACTGTATCGTCCAATCCATCAATCTGCCACTGCACGGAAAACTGAGGAGTGCCATCAATCGAAATGGAGGAAGTTCCCTCAGGTGAATCGGGCTTCAGAGTCCGGAGAGTGGTCATGTTCACGACGCCGGGAGTCAATTTCACCAAATCAAACGCATCTCCGCCCTTTTGCGGGATATCGAGCAGACGCCGTTCGTCGATAACCTGCCCGGGAGTGCTCGTATCTGTCTCAAGTAAAGGAGCACTCGCCTGTACCTGTACCCGCTCAGATGAGTTGCCAATATCCATCTGGATCGGCAGATCAACCGATTCGCTCACACGCAATTGAACGCCCTGATGAGAATACGTCTTGAACCCAGGTTTGTCGACGCTAACCCGGTACATCCCAGGATTCAGAAATGGAACGCTAAATTGCCCCGTGTCATTTGTAACGCTCTTCACCGCCAGACCGGTGTCGGCGTTCGTAACAAGGACATTCGCACCGGGCACAACTGCTCCGGTGGGGTCGACAACCCTCCCGAGAATCGTTCCGCGAGGATCTTGAGCCAAGCTCATCTCAACCATCCCGAGCGCCAGTACGGACAAAATCAGCAACGAGAACTTACGAGACACAGAACTCCCCCCAACTGGGTTTTAATGATATGGCAGTTTTGCTCAGTTCTGGATCCCATGTCAACAAGAAAATGACGCGGGCAACCCTGACTTACTGCTCCCCTACCGTGCCCGTCCGGCTGGCATAGCGGAGCCTCCATGACGTACCATGACTCGTTTCACCGAGACCAGGGACTGTTGACACCCGCTTCAGATTCGACAATGATTTACCGAATCTCGCCATAATGGCCTCCTGGATCTCCCCCATCCCGCTGCGGACGTGGCGGCCCATTTCAAGAGCAGCCGCATCAGGATCGTCGCCGGTTAGCACCCATACAAGAGCGCCGTGCCGTCCAGGTGCGATCCTCGAACCCGCGGAAACGTCATAAAACCAGTTAAAGATCAGAAGATGATTCTTCTCCAGCAGATCGTAAAGCGGCACGCAGCCCGTGCACTCGGCGATTCTCATATGGAATTGAAGATGGAGTGCCTGGATAGAAAATTGCAGATCGGAATCGTTGTTGTCGGCGTCGGAAATCTTGATCATCTCTTCCAGGCGCGAAGCCATCGAGCGAAGTTCTTTCCTTTCGTTCGGGGTGGCTCTTTCACAGAACATACGCGCTGATTGCGTCTCCAGCGCTTCTCGGATGATGTAGCTGTCGCGCACGTCTTGCGGGGTGGGTATGCGAACGCGAGTACCCACGCGCGGCCGGCTCTCGACCAACCCGTCCGCTTCCAGGCGGCGAATGGCTTCGGAGATCGGAAGGAAGCTCATCTCGAATTCCGCAGCCAATTTGCGGCGCGAGAGCGGCGCACCCAAGGGAAACTCTCCCTTGAGTATCTTGTTGCGTATGAGGATGTACGCTTTGTCCGAAAGGCTAGCCGCTAATCCTGCATTTTCTTCCATACTCTGTGTTGACACAGTACGACATCTGCGGATATCTTGCAAGAGAACTGCAATATTAGTTTAGGTCAGTACTGCGCTGTACGAGTGCTCACAAAGGAGTACATGAATCCCGGGATTAGCAACTTCTTGCCGACCTTCGAATCGACCCACGCGACTTCACTTTCGTATGAACGTCTCAAAGTGGAGATATACCGCGATAAGGAAACGGCGGGCGCGGCGGGCGCAGCGATTGCGGCTGAAGAAATTCGGAGCATGCTCGTCCGTAGACCCGAGGCTTCAGTAATTCTTGCCTCCGCTGTCTCGCAAGACTCGTTTCTGGCTGCTTTGCGCGCGCATGGGGACATAGAGTGGAACCGAATTACCGTGTTCCACCTTGATGAATACGCGGGAATGTCACCAAAGCATCCCGCCTCATTCCGGCGTTATCTTCGGGAGAGACTACTCGATCACGTTCCGGTGCGGGCATTCCACCA
>JAFAUR010000086.1 GCA_019243205.1 Acidobacteriaceae bacterium
CACCGATACATGCTTCCCGAACGGCAGGTGCTTCAAAGCGGAAGTAATCTCGTACGTCTCTTCCATGCCCGTGCCCATGGGCCCACGGCAGATCAGTACCAGGATGTCACCCGCCTTGATCGTCCCATCTTTTATCGCTTGTATCGCAGCGTGTTCCGCAGTGAAGATCCGCGCGGGCCCCTTGTGCCGGTACACGTTATCAGGGCCGATTACAGAGGGATCGATGGAGGTGCTTTTGACGACCGCGCCGTCGGCCGCTAGATTTCCGTGCACGAAACAAACTGTAGATGTGAAGCCTCGCTTGCGCGCTTCGTCAGGCGACAGAATTACGTCGTCAGGATTGACACCATCGAGTTCCCGAAGCCGTTCGCGGAAACGCGCGCGGCGCTCCGATTCCTGCCACCAGTCGAGGGCCGTGTCGAGCGTTTCTCCGGATGCTGTCATTGCTTCGGTGTTCAGCAGTCCCAACCGGCGCAGATGCAGCATCACCTCCGGCACGCCGCCCGCTAGAAACACCTGCACGGTCGGGTGATTGCGAGGCCCGTTCGGTAGTGCGTCCACGATTCGCGGAATGGAGGCATTCACGCGTTTCCAGTCGGCCACGGTGGGCCGGCTGAGGCCTGCCGCATGCGCGATTGCCGGGATATGCAGCAGCAGGTTAGTGGAACCGCCAAAGGCCGCGTGCAGCATCATCGCGTTCTCGATTGCGTTCGCGGTTACAATCTCCCGCGTACGAATACCCAGCTCCGCAAGCCGCAACACCGCCCGCGCGCTCCGGCGTGCCATGTCCAGCCACACGGGTTCGCCCGACGGTGCAAGCGCCGCATGCGGCAATGTCAGACCGAGCGCTTCGGCAACCACCTGCGAGGTCGCAGCCGTCCCGAGAAATTGGCAACCGCCACCCGGCGATGCGCATGCCCGGCAGCCCGCCGATGCCGCATCTTCAAGTGACATCGTCCCGTGCGCAAACCGCGCGCCGATGGTTTGAACTTTTCCGGCGTCCTCTCCTTGTTCCGGCATCAGCGTCACACCGCCGGGGACCAGCGCGCAGGGCAAATCCCGCGTGCCCGCGAGCGCCATCATCATCGCCGGCAAGCCCTTGTCGCAAGTCGCAACCCCAATCACCCCGTGCCGAGTCGGGAGCGAACGAATCAGACGTCTGAGAACGATTGCCGCGTCATTCCGATACGGCAGGGAATCGAACATGCCCGCCGTTCCCTGCGAGCGCCCGTCGCAAGGGTCGGTGCATGCGCCCGCGAAGGGTATGCCGCGCAGAGCCTGAATCTCGAGCGCTGCTTCCTTCACCAGCAGCCCGACTTCCCAATGCCCCGTGTGGTAACCGAGTGCGATCGGCGTGCCATCCGGCGCGCGCACGCCCCCGTGCGTGCTCAAAATGAGCACTTGCTTGCCCCCCAGCGCGCTCGGAGACCAGCCCATGCCCGCGTTCTGGGTCAAACCGAATAGATTTCCCGAGGGCTCTTCCAACAGCATCTGCGGGGTGAGCGGCAGTGAGCCCGCCGGCCCCGGAGCATGCGTGCGAATCTCGAAAATGTCGTCCTTGCCGGAATTGATTACGCTTTCAAAAGTCATGGCGGCTTGCCCGGAGGTGATTTCTCGCTCCGGTACACTTCGATTATTCCGCGATGGCCCATCCTCCCGCCGCAAAGCGTCTTGTTGCCATCTATCCCGGCTCTTTCGATCCGCCCACGAACGGCCATCTGGACATCATCGAGCGTGGCAGCCGCCTCGCCGGATCCCTGACCGTCGCCGTCTTGCAAAACTCACAGAAACAGCCGCTTTTTACCGTTCCCGAGCGCGTTGAGATGATCCGCGAATTGACTAGAGATCTCCCGAACGTAACCGTCGACGCCTTCAGCGGCCTGCTGGTCGATTACGCCGCCAAGCTTCAGGCGGATATCATCCTTCGCGGCATCCGCGCCATCTCCGATTATGAGATCGAACTCCAGATGGCTCTTGTTAATCGCAGGTTGAGGCCGCAAACCGAAACCGTTTTTCTGATGGCCGGCGAAGAGTTTTCGTTTATCAGTTCGCGCCTCATCAAAGAGATCTTCAAGCTTGGCGGCGAGATCTCGCCGTTCGTGCCCTCCCCCGTGGCCCGCCGTCTTGCAGCAAAACTCGGCTCGGCAGAGTAAATTGAAAGTTAAACATGCAAGCTACCGCCGAGATCGCCGAACGTATTTCAACCATCAGTGTTTCCTCGACACTCAAGGTTTCGCAAGATGCCGACCGTCTGCGCCGCCAGGGGGTGGACGTGGTCGATTTCGGCGCTGGTGAGCCCGATTTCCCGACTCCGGCCAACATCAAGCAAGCAGCCATCGACGCCATCAACACGAATTTCACCAAATACACGAATGCGGGTGGCACACCTGAGCTGCGCGACGCCATCTGCGAGCGGCACCGCCTCGATTTCGGTACCAACTACTCGCAAAGCGAATGCATGGTCACCGTCGGCGGCAAACACGCCATCTTCAACCTGATTCAGGCGCTCGTAAATCCCGGCGATGAAGTGATCATCCCGGTTCCTTACTGGGTCACCTATAAAGATGTCGTCAATTATGCCGGTGGGCGCTGTGTCTTCGTCGAAACAGACGAGAAGACCGGATTTGAAGTAACCGCGGCCATGATCGAGCGTCACCTCACGCCGAAAACCAAGCTGCTCATTATCAATTCGCCGTCCAACCCGAGCGGCTCCGTTCTGCCTCGCGAAGAATTCATCAAAATCTTCGAGCTCGTATCGAAGCGTGACGTATTTCTCATGACAGACGAGTGCTACTGCCACTTTCTGTATGAGGACAAACCGTTCTCTATCGCTTCCGTCCCGGGCGCCAAGGAAACAGTCGTGGTCGCCGGCTCACTCTCGAAGACTTATGCGATGACCGGCTGGCGTATCGGATTTGCGCTCGCTCCGGCGCCCATCATCGGCGCAATGATGAAGCTCCAGAGCCACAGCACGTCCAATCCGACTTCTATCGCGCAAAAGGCGGGACTGGAGGCCATGCGTGGCCCGCAGGATTCCGTACCCGCGATGCTCGCCGAATATCGCCGCCGCCGCGATTTCGTCGTAAACCGTCTTCGGGAAATCCCCGGCGTATCAATCGTCATGCCGAAGGGCGCGTTTTACGCCTATCCGAATGTCAGCGTCGCCTTCGGTGCTCGTGTCAAAAACTCGTTCGACTTCGCGACCGAACTGCTTTCTGAGGCGTATGTTGCCGTCGTACCGGGCGAGGCATTCGGAACGACAGAACACGTCCGCATTTCGTACGCAACTTCGATGACGGCACTCGAACGGGGACTCGAGCGCATTCATCGATTCGTGGATGAACTTCGCGCCTGATCGAGGTCGCTCCTGCCCCTACTAGAGAAATTACTTGACGTTCGTTGTTTGTTCGCCTACATTCTACTTAGGAGCGAGTGTTATGGCGCTAACTCGACGACAAAAAGAAGTGATGGAGTTCTTGGACGGGTTCATCAAAGAACGAGGCTATAGCCCGAGCTTTGAGGAAATCGCATCCGCTCTTGGGCTCGCATCGCTTGCAACGGTTCATAAACACGTGCAGGCGCTGCAAGCCAAACAGTACCTGAATCGCAATTACAATCACAGCCGCTCTCTCGAGATCGGTGAGCGTTACTTCGCTGAAGAGAATGCCCGCAACCCCAAGCCTATAGACCGAGCAGTACCTCTCATGGGGCGAATCGCTGCGGGCTCGCCAGTCGAGGCAATTCAAAACCCGGAGATACTGCACTTCTCCGATTTCGTACGCAACGAAGGCACTTTCGCCTTGGAAGTCCGGGGTGATTCGATGATTGAGGACCACATCTGCAGCGGCGACTTTGTGTTGGTCGAGAAGACCAACTCATTGCGCAACGGCGACATTGTCGTCGCGCTGGTGGATGGCTCGGAGGCAACCCTCAAGCGCTTCTATACAGAGCCGGACGGGCGCGTGCGGCTGCAACCTGCGAACTCCAGCATGCAGCCTATCTTCGTGAATCCCGAGAACCTTGCAATACAGGGAAAAGTGCTCGGAATCATGCGTAAATATTAGCTGAGTGATAAACTGGGTCGAGTGGCAGACAGCGCTCACCCTGCGCGAGGCAGTTTAGGAAGACGACTCCTCTTCTGGGACTTCCCACGGGCTTCGTGGCGGTACGACATCGTTGTCGCCCTGATCCTCCTCTTCATATTTGCTACTCCGCGCGAGTGGTTCCACGATCAGCCGAAGGCGTCTAGTGTGGTCTTGCTCTCACCCTTGCACGGTATGAACCGGGCGTTCGTGGCAAGTGATCTGTTGCTGAACGTGCCCGAAGCTGAGCGGCCGGGGCGGGTTAGCGAGCTCTTGCGAAAGCGAACCGGGAAATCCTGGCGAGTGGACCGTGTCGAGCCCATCAAAGATGAAGCCGCGGGCGAAATCAAGGGATTTATCGCCTACACCACACGTTAGAATTTTGCATCTTCACTTTGGAATGAAAAATTTCGTAGTTGTCCTGTGTCTCTGTGTTCTTGGGAGTACTGCGGACGCGCAGAACCTCGGGGAAATCCTGGCCCGCATGGACCGCGAAGCCCCCAACTTCCACGCGATTTCCGCCGACATAGACATGAAGACCTACACGGATGTCCTCCGTGATACTACCGACGAAAAGGGAACGCTCAAAATGCAGCGCCTCGGTCCGAAGGACGTCCGGGCAATCGTAGATTTCACCGGCGGAAGTGATGCGCGCGTGATCGCGTTTCTTGGCAAAGTCGTCAAGATTTACTATCCGAATCTCAAACAGGTTCAGGAGTACGAAGTCGGCCGAAACAGTGACGTCCTTAACCAATTTCTGCTCCTAGGCTTTGGATCATCGGGGCATGAACTTGCTCAAAGCTATAACATCACCGAAGCCGGCCAGGAAAATCTTGCAGGGCATGATACGACAAAGCTAGTACTAATTCCCAAGGACCCCAAGGTGCTGGAACGTCTTTCGAAAGCCGAGCTCTGGATTCCATCCGACGCCGCGTACCCTATACAGCAGCAGTTCTATGAGCCTTCCAAGAACTACCGCCTTGTGAGATATAGCAGTACAATTCTTAACCCGCCAATCAAGGGGCGTTTGGAACTGAAGCTGCCTCCAGGAACATCGAACGGGAAGCAGTAAACGCGTCCGCGTTTCCCGCCTTCTCTAAAGTGGCAATGGATAAAGGAAAAGGCCCAGGTCGCCTGGCGTTCATCGATTGGACGCGCGGCTTTGCCGCACTGGTGATGCTGCAGGGGCATACCTTTGATTCCTTTACCCGTACGGACCTGCGCAGCGGCGGCCCGTTCGTTCTTTCGCAGTTCCTGGGTGGCCTGCCCCCGGCTATGTTCCTTTTCCTGACCGGCATCACGTTTGCGTTTCTCATGGACAGCCAGGAGCGGTCGCAACCGAGTGCCTGGCGGCGCGTGGTCGCTGCTTTGAAGCGCTCCCGCTACCTCTTCCTGATTGCTTTCCTCTTCCGCATTCAGCTCTTTGTTTTCGGCTTTCCCACCAGCCCGGCTAGTGAACTTCTCCGGGTCGACATCCTGAATTGCATGGGCATGGCCATGCTCATTCTCGCTCCCATGGCGGTGTTTACGAGTTTGGAGAGGATCCGGCTTTGCATCGTTCTGGGCCTTACTATTGCGGGACTCGCACCGGTCATGAGCCTGATCGACAGAAACGGAATCCCGCCGCTGATTCACTCGTACTTCTTCCCTAGCCTGCGATATTTCGGCTTCTTCCCCTGGGCTTCGTTTCTCGCCTTCGGAATGGCCACGGGAAGTGCCATTCGCGTCGTCAAAAAAGAAGATCTTGGCAAAGCCATGGTCTGGACCTTTGGCATAGGCATAGGCCTGGTCATTCTCGCTGAACAGATGTCGAATATGCCGTATTCGATTTACCCGAAGAGCGATTTCTGGCTGAATAGCCCGGCCCTGATTCTTATCAAGCTTGGTGTTGTACTTGCCATCCTCGCCGCCTCCTACTTGTGGGTCCAGCTCGGCGCGAACCGCCGCTGGAGTATTTTCCGGCAGTTCGGCACCACCTCGCTCCTGGTCTATTGGGTTCACATCGAGCTCGTGTATGGGCGCTGGTTCGGCATTTGGAAAGAAAAGCTTAGTGTCACCCAGGTAGTCATCTACACGCTTGTCCTGATCGCTTTGATGACTTCGCTTTCGATCATCCGCACTCGCTGGACATCGTTTGTTCAGTACCTGCGCCCGGCCCCGCTGCCGCAGCCTGGCGTTTCAGGCGACTAGTGCTGCTACTTTGCTGAACGCGTAAACTGGGATTTTCGAGTAGCGAAAAGAGACAGCAGAATGAGAGTTCTGGTAGTGGAAGACGAAAAGCGCATTGCCGATTTCCTCTCGAGAGGGCTGCAAAGCGCGGGCTACGCGGTCGATGTCGTGCATACAGGAACCGAAGCGACCGAGCGGGTGCACTCGACAGAGTACGATCTGGTCGTTCTCGATCTCGGCCTCCCTGATGTCGATGGCTTGCAGGTACTGCAAAAAATCAAGAATCGGAAGACGATTCCGCCGGTGCTGATCCTGAGCGCGCGGGACTCCGTTGATGACCGCGTCAAAGGTTTGGAGCAGGGAGCGGATGATTACCTTGTCAAACCTTTCGCGTTCGTAGAGTTGTTGGCGCGCGCCCGGGTGCTGCTTCGTCGCGGGCAGCCTACGCCAGAGAAACTGCAGGTCGGAGAGCTGACGCTCGACTGCATTCGCCGCAAGGTGACGCGCTCGAACGAAAACATCGAGCTTGCTCCCAAAGAGTTCAGCATTCTCGAATACATGATGAGAAATCGCGGACGCCCCCTCAGCCGTACCATGATCGTTGAGCACGTCTGGGACATGGATTACGACGGCTTGACGAACATCGTGGACGTCTATATCCGTCATCTGCGGAGCAAAATCGATGATAAGTTTCCGGCCAAGATGATCCGAACGGTCCGCGGCATCGGCTACATGCTGGATGCTCCGGAAACTCCTGAGCCGGTTGCCACCGAAACGCTGAGCGCATAGAGAGACGCATATGTGGAAGAGAGTCCGAAGTATCAAACTCTTCCGTACTCTACGTTTCCGTCTTGCGAGCACGTTCCTGCTGCTCATGACCATCATCCTCGCGGTGGTTGGATACTTCGCGACAGCTACCCTGCGCAGCGTCCTGGAATCGCAAAGCGAGGACGAGCTCCGCGAGCAACTCGGTGCCCTCAAAGGCTGGTTCTATTTCGACGAGCAGTCCGGTCAACCGTTCGAATCTGCGGACCGCACCGATCCTGAAACGAACGCCGAAATTTCACTGCTCGAAGAAGTGTTTGTCATCGCTGACGATTCGGGCCGCATCGAGAAAGGCTCTTCTGACCCGACGCTTGCGCCGCTCTATAACCAGAAAACAATTCTGGCTGAGATGGCTCAGATCGAGCGGACTCACGAGCCGGTCATGAAAATCATCAAGGGTACGGACAAGATTCCTTACCAGGTGATCAGCAGCATCCTGGTCGATGCCAAGCATGGCCGCAAGTGGTATTTCGCCGAAGGTCGCAGCCTCGCTGAAGATCGTAAAGTACTTATCAATTTCGAAGGGAAATTCCTCCTATTCCTGCCGATCGCACTCATGGTTTGCGCCCTGGTGGGCTGGTATTCGGCAGGCGCCGCTCTTCAGGCGTTGGGCTCCGTTGAGAAAGCGGCGGCTACCATCAGCGGCGCAAGCCTGGGCCTCCAGATTCCAAAAAGAGGGGCAGACGACGAACTGGACCGCCTGATCGACTCCTTCAATGCGATGAGCGGCCGTCTGAAGGCATCATTCGAACAAATCCGGCAGTTCTCCACCGATGTCTCGCACGAGCTCCGGACACCGCTGACGGCCATTCAGGGGCAGCTTGAAGTTGCACTCTTCACTGCGACGCGAAAAGAGCAGCTCCAGGAAGCCATCGAGAACGCTTTGCAGGATGTGGAACGACTTGCTAATCTCGTCCGTGCTCTCCTCCTGCTTTCGCAATCCGAGTCGGGCCAGATCCCGATGAACAAGAGCGTGATCAACCTCCGCGAGGTAGTCGACGATCTGGTCGAGCAATTCCAGATCCCTGCGGAAGCGAGCAGCCTTCAGCTTAGTACGACCGAAGGTGAACCGCTCTGGTGTGAAGCGGACCGGACGCAAATGGAACGTGTCATCACCAACCTGCTCTCGAATGCGATCAAGTACACGCCCGCGGGTGGCTGGGTTCGGGTCTGGGCGGAGCCGGCGGGCGAGAACGTTCGGCTCGTCGTTGAAGATTCAGGTGTCGGAATTCCGCCAAGTCACCTGCCGCATATCTTCGATCGCTTCTATCGCGTCCCGGATCCCAATCCGGAGAAGGGGCTCGGGCTCGGGTTGAGCTTTGTGTCTGCCATCATCAAGGCGCATGGTGGCGAGATCAATGTCACGAGCGAACCTGCGCGGGGCTCCCGTTTCGAAGTCTGCATTCCGACCGGTCACGGTCAGACCACCACGGAAGCGGCCGTCCTGCAGAGCGGACCGGCGTAACCCTTAACAGGGCAGAGTTAGGTTGGGATAGCAGCGGCGTAAATTCTGCATCAGGTAGCAGGAAAGATCAAGGGGCGAGAAACTCTTGCCCTGGTCATAAATCGCGACCACGCTGCCGTCGCCATCCCGGGCAATCGGAAACTCGAATTCTCTCGCGGAAAAGTCCGCATCCCCGGCCCCGCAACCGCGTACTGCGCCGCTGATCACCGGACCCCACGAACAAAAATCGATCCTGGCGCTGATATCCACGCAATATTTGCCCGATTTGGAAATGTGCAGCTCGGAACCAGGCGCTATCGTGACCAGATCTTCCTCGTGTAAGCCGCGGGACAGAAGGGAACGGTTCAGAAACTCTACCTTTGACTCGCACTCGGCCGTCAGATCCTTCCAGAACTGCGTACCTTCCGTAGTCAACGGCACTTGGGCTACCGCTGGCGCTGCACTCATGTGTTTCATCCTTTGTCCGGGAGATGCCCGACGAATGTGCTTGCAGTGTAGCGCGTTTCAGAAGCCGTTTCCAGCCCCCCAATGGGGTATTCAGCGGGTTGCGCCGACGGCGTTCAGCTCTTTCACTATGCTGGTGACAAACGCCTTGGCGTCGCCGAAAAGCATCAGCGTCTTTTCCATGTAATACAGCTCATTGTCGATTCCGGCAAAGCCAGGGCTCATGCCTCGTTTCACGACCATTACGGTGCGTGCTTCATAGGCATGGAGGATCGGCATTCCCGCAATCGGGCTCGTCTTGTCGTTCGTGGCTGCAGGGTTGACGACATCATTGGCTCCGATGACGAGAGCAACGTCAGCCCTCGGGAAATCCGGATTGATTTCTTCCATTTCGGCGAGCCGGTCATAAGGTACATCTGCTTCAGCCAAAAGCACGTTCATGTGCCCCGGCATGCGGCCCGCCACAGGATGGATGGCAAAACGAACTTCAATGCCGCGCCTGGTAAGCACGTCGTACATCTCACGAATCTTGTGCTGCGCCTGCGCAACCGCCATGCCGTATCCCGGGATGATGATGACGTTGCGCGCCGAATCGAGAATTTCGGCCGCTTCCTCCGGCGACGCGCTTCGCACCGGCTTCGCAATTGCCTGCTTTGCGCTGGGCTGGACCGTTCCAAACGCTCCGAACAGAACGTTGCTGAAAGAACGGTTCATCGCGCGGCACATGATAACAGAAAGGATGAATCCGGATGAACCATCCAGTGCGCCGGCAATAATGAGCAGCTTATTATTCAGCGCAAAGCCCATCGCGCTGGCCGAAAGTCCCGCGTACGAATTCAGAAGCGCGATGACGGTGGGCATGTCGGCGCCACCAATGGGAATGATCAGCAGAACACCGAAGATGAGGGACAGAGTGGCAAAGATCGGAAACAGCCAGGTCTGCTCAGGAGAAATGATCAACATCACACCAATCGCAGCCGCCAATCCGAGAATTCCGAGATTCACGAAATTCTGGCCGCGGTAGGTAATGGGACGAGTCGGCAAAATCTCCTGCAGCTTTCCGAACGCCATCAGACTTGCGGTGCACGTCAAAAAACCGAGAAGCGTTTCCAGTACGAGTGCACCCATCACAAAGCCGTGAGGCATGTGCCGGTAATATTCGGCGGTTCCGATTAAGGCGGAAGCCAGAGCGCCGCAGGCGTGTGAAATCGCTGTCCGCTGCGGAACCGCCGTCATGGGCATGATGTAAGCGATGGGCACGCCAATCGCGGATCCGATGAAGAACGCGATCAGGATCCATTCGAAGTTCACCACCTCGTGCCGCAGTAGGGTCCCGACTACGGCCAGTAGCATCCCGATCTCGCCGATGATCACGCCGCGTCGGGCCGTCGTCGGCGAGTTCATCCACTTGATTGCGAGAATGAAGGACGCGGCCGCGAGAATGTAAAGAAGAGGGAAAATCGCTTCCATAGCGGCCTACCTCTTCTCCCCGTCACGCTTCTTGAACATCTTGAGCATGCGGTCGGTGATCAGGTAACCGATGACCACGTTCACTGTCGAGGCCACAACGGCAATGAACCCGAGCGCACGCGTGAACGGCGTAGCATCCTTTGCGCCCGTGATAAGAATTGCGCCGACAACGGCAATCGCGGAGATCGCATTCGTCAGCGACATCAACGGCGTGTGCAAAAGAGGGGAGACGCGGCGTATGAGTTCGAAGCCGAGAAAGGCCGCTAACATGAAGATCCAGATGTCGACTTCGTAGGTACTCATGCGTTCACGCTCCGTTCGGGGGAAGATTGCGCGACCAGTTCTGCCACTCGCGAATGAATGATCTTGCCGCGGTGAGTAACAAGCGTCTCGCGAACGATCTCATCTTCGATATCGATGCTTACCGTTCCTTTCGGGGCCAGGAGCTTGATGAAAGACGTGATATTCGCACCGAGCATCTGGCTCGCGTGATAAGGCACCGTCGCAGGCAGGTTCACCGGCCCTGCTATCGTTACGCCGCCGTGCCTGATCGTTTCACCCGGCTGCGTTACCTCACAATTGCCCCCACGTTCCGCCGCAATGTCGACGATCACCGAGCCCGCGCACATTGCGTCCACCATCTCGCGCGTGATGAGGATCGGCGACTTTTTGCCGGGAACGGCGGCCGTAGTGATCACAACATCCTGTTCCCGGAGTACCTCGGTCATCAGTTCGCGCTGCCGGGAATAGAACGCCTCGTCCATCGCCTTTGCGTATCCGCCCTTGTCTTGCGAGCTCGCGGAATCGACGTTCAGAGTTACAAATTTGGCGCCGACGCTCTCCACCTGCTCCTTCACCGCGGGCCGGACATCATAGGCGGAAACGATCGCGCCCAGTCTCTTGGCGGTTGCAGCGGCTTGCAAACCCGCGACGCCCGCGCCCAGCACAAACACCTTGGCGGGTGTCACAGTTCCCGCCGCTGTCATCAGCAGAGGAAACATCTTGGGCAAGAGACTTGCGCCCAGCAGGACCGATTTATAACCGGAGATCGTAGCCATGCTCGATAGCGCGTCCATACTTTGAGCGCGCGTAATGCGAGGCATCAGTTCGAGTGCGAAAAACGACACTTCGCGGCGAGCGATGTCGGCGCACTCGGCAAGAGCCGTCAGCGGTTCCCCAAAGCCAACCAGCTGTTGACCGGTCCGCAGCAGGTTCAAATCCGCCCGTCCCGCATGCGGATTCGCCCCTAAGCAGCGGACCTGCGCAACGATATCGGCCGCCCCGAAAACCTCCTCGCGTGTAGCAAATCGTGCCCCTCGCGCTGCATACAGGTCGTCCGGATACCCGGCTTCAATGCCTGCCGAAGATTCGAACAGAACCTCCAGACCTTGCTTGCGCAAAACCTCACACTGACGCGGTGTGATCGCGACGCGACGCTCGCCCGGAAACGTTTCGCGTACGACGCCTACTGAGCTCGCCAAGAACCCTCCGTAGCTTGTTGGTTATCAATACCGACGAAAGAATTGACTCCTGCGTTACGGAACCAAGTGTATAATAGGCCCTACAACATAACTTGGCGTCCACGTTGCCGCTTAAGCTCGAGTGAAACCGACCGACATACATAACCCCAACTATTTCCACAAGGTAGTGGACTGTCAGTGGGCCTGCCCGGCGCACACCAACGTTCCGGAATACATCCGGCTCATCGCGCAAAGCCGTTACACCGAGGCCTACATGGTTAACAGGGAATCCAACGTATTCCCTGGTATTCTCGGCCGCACTTGCGATCGACCTTGCGAGCCTGCCTGCCGCAGAGCACGCGTGGACGGAAAGCCCGTTGCTATCTGCCGGCTTAAGCGTGTAGCCGCAGATCATCGAGGCGAGATTCAGGATCTCCTTCCAAAAATCCCTGAGCAAAAAAACGGGAAGCGGATCGCCTGTATCGGTGCCGGACCCGCCTCGTTAACCGTCGCAAATGATCTGATGCCCCTGGGCTACCAAGTCACGATTTTCGAAAAGCAGGCCGACCCCGGCGGCCTCATGCGATCGAACATCCCATCGTTCCGGCTCCCCGAACAGGTCCTTGCCGAAGAGATCGACATGATCCTCAACATGGGGGTAGAGATTCGCTACAGCAGCCCTGTTACCAGCATGCGGGATCTTTTGGGCCAGGGCTACGATGCGATATTTGTCGGCAGCGGTGCGCCCCGTGGCAAAGACCTGCAGATCCCCGGGCGTCACGAAACCGACCGCATTCATATCGGCATCGACTGGCTCGAATCCATAGCCTTCGGGCACATCGATTCCATCGGTGAACAGGTCCTGATCATCGGCGTCGGGAATACGGCCATGGATTGTTGCCGGTCCTCGCGTCGTCTCGGCGGGAAGACCATTAAGGTCATGGCCCGTCGGCCGCGTCAGTATTTCAAGGCTTCACCATGGGAGCTCGATGACGCCGAAGAAGAAGGCATCGAAATCGTCATCAACTACGCTCCGCAGTCCTTTGTCGTAGAAGAAGGACGGCTCAAGGGCATGATCTTCGAACGGCTCGAATGGGACTGCGCCGCGAAACAATCGAAAGTCCTCGACACCGTTTTCCTGCCCGCTACCGACGTGATCCTTGCGATCGGGCAGGAGAATTCGTTCCCGTGGATCGAGCGCGATCTCGGCATCGAATTCGACAAATGGGAAATGCCCGTCGTCGACGGGGCGACGTTCCAGTCCACGCGTCCCGGGGTGTTTTTCGGCGGCGACGCCGCGTTCGGCCCTAAGAACATCATCTGGGCCGTGGAGCATGGTCATCAAGCTGCGATTTCCATCCACAACTACTGCCAGGACCTGCCCGTCAGCGAACGCCCGGCGTACGGGATGAACCTCACCACGCAGAAGATGGGCCTCAGCGAATGGAGCTATCACAACGACTACAACCCGGCGCAACGCCAGAAGATGGAGCACGTCGAGCTTCGCAGCCGCTTCGAACGCCTGAATATCGAAGTTGAACTTGGTTTCAGCGCCGAACAGACTGCCCGTGAAGTCGAGCGCTGCCTGAATTGCGATGTCCAGACGGTGTTTACAGCGCCGAAGTGCATCGAGTGCGATGCCTGCGTCGATGTCTGCCCAGTGCAATGTCTGACCATGACACGCGATGGCGACGAACTCGACTTACGTACCAGGCTGTCCGCGCCTGCGCTGAATCTGGATCAAGAGATCTTCACTTCGCAGCTTCTACCCCAAACGGGACGACTCATGGTCAAGGACGAAGACGTGTGTGTGCACTGCGGTTTGTGCGCAGAACGTTGCCCGACAGCAGCCTGGGACATGCAGAAGTTTGAGCTCGAAATTCCATATGCAGGCGTGAAAGCGTGCAGCAAAATTCCAGTAAACGCGTAAACGATTTCGCCTTTAAACTGGCGAATGTAAATGGAACCGGATCCGCCAGCGCGAATGGCCTTCTCATGCAGGCCATTTTCCGCATGGGCATTCCCGTCTCCGGTAAGAATCTGTTCCCCTCCAATATCCAGGGCCTGCCCACCTGGTATGAGATCCGCGTCAATCGCGACGGCTACACTGCCCGTGCCACCGACTACGACCTGATCGTCGCAATGAACGCGCAGACCTATGCCCGCGACATCCAGGAAATACAGAGCGGCGGATACGTCCTTTACGATTCCAGTTGGCCGCTTGACCGCTCTCTGTATCGCGAAGACGTGCAATTCCTGCCCGTGCCCTTCGCGCAAATGTGCAACGAGCAGTTCAGGGAATCGCGCGAGCGCATTTTGATGAAGAACATCGCCTATGCGGGATCGCTTCTCGCGTTGCTCGACATCGATATGCCTATCGTCGAGGAATTACTTACCGAACGGTTCTCTGGAAAGAAGGCACTGAGAGATTCAAACCGACGAGCCTTAAACATAGGCTTTGAATACACGAAGGACCATTTCGATTGCCCGCTTCCGTTCCATCTCGAAAAGATGAATGCCAATGATGGAAGAATTCTCATCGACGGCAACACCGCAGCCGCACTCGGCTGCGTCTACTCGGGCGCGACTGTCGCAGCCTGGTATCCGATCACACCGGCCACTTCCGTGATGGATGCCTTCCGCCAGTTCTGCGAAAAATATCGCCGCGACCCGGAGACCGGAAAAAACAATTACCTCATCATTCAGGCCGAAGATGAACTGGCTGCCATAGGCATGGTGATCGGGGCCGGCTGGAACGGCGCACGGGCATTTACGTCTACCGCGGGACCGGGCATCTCGCTCATGAACGAGCTCCTTGGTCTTGCGTACTATTCAGAAATTCCTGCGGTCGTTATCGACGTACAACGCGTAGGGCCATCAACCGGTATGCCGACGCGCACACAACAGGGAGACCTGATCGAGTGCGCCTACGCCTCCCATGGCGATACCAAACACATCCTGCTTTTCCCGGCAAATCCAGCGGAGTGTTTCGAATTCGCAGTTGTCTCATTTGATCTGGCCGAGCGGTTTCAGACCCCGGTCATGATGCTCTCGGATCTCGACATTGGAATGAACGATTGGGTTGTACCGCGGCTGCGCTGGGATGATTCTTACCGGCCCGACCGCGGCCGTGTGTTGTCGGAAGAAGATGTCCGCGATCTCTCGCAGTTCTTCCGCTACACGGGCGAAGACGACAACCATGTCGCTCCGCGAACGCTGCCCGGAGTTCACCCCGGCGGGGCCTATGTAACTCGCGGCTCCGGCCATAACAAATACGGCGCCTATACGGAGGTTCCGCAGGAGTATCAGGAAGTCATCGACCGGCTCGCCAGGAAACATGACGCGGCAGCAAACGCCGTCCCTCGGCCGAAAATAACCATGATCGAAGAAGCCGAGTTCGGTATTGTCACGCTCGGCGGCTGCGAACTCGCTGTCCGCGAAGCCATTGATGTGCTCGCCTCCCGCGGAGTTCGTTGCAGCTATATGCGAATCTGCGGGTTTCCCTTCCACCAAAGCGTGGTCGACTTTCTCGAAGCTCACCCGTTCTCATTCGTTATCGAACAAAATCGGGACGCTCAGTTGCGATCGCTGCTATTGATTGAGACCAGCGTCGCCAAGGATCGTCTCCGCTCCGTATTGGCGTATGGCGGTTTCCCGCTGAGCGCTCATCACGTCATAAGCGGAGTTCTTATGCAATTGGAGCCCGATCTTGCCATCCATCGTTAAGCCTTTAGCCGTTCATCCCAGTTCCCAGCGGAATGAACTTGGCCTCACTCTGCGGGACTACGAAGGCTCCATGTCGACGTTGTGCGCGGGCTGCGGTCACGATTCCATCACGGCCGCCATCGTGCGGGCGCTTTGGGAAGTCTCCATGCAGCCTCACATGCTTGCAAAAATGAGTGGCATCGGGTGCTCATCGAAGACT
>JAFAUR010000234.1 GCA_019243205.1 Acidobacteriaceae bacterium
TCCCGGCGTCGCTATCGGTCAAGCCATCGGCAGACTCGGTTGCTTTGCTGCCGGCTGCTGCTGGGGCAAGGAGTGTGATCTGCCTTGGGGCGTCCGTTTTCGATCTGACTTTGCTGCGCCGGTCCCGCTGGACAAGACCCTTCATCCCGTTCAGCTATACGAATCCGCCGCTGATCTGCTGATCTTCGTCTTCCTTTACCTGCAATTCGGCCGTAAGCATCGGCCGGGTACCATCATCGGCCTATATCTGGTCCTGTACTCTACAGTACGCTTCATCATCGAGTTTTTCCGCGAACACGAACAGGCGCTTGTGGGCCCCTTCTCACTTACTCAGTGGATAGCTCTCGGACTTCTGGCACTCGGTATTGGCATACTTGCCCGAAAGCGGAGTTCGACAATACCCGCTCACGCCACGCCTGAGAACGCCCATGCCTGAGTGCTTTCCAGCCTGAATTCCCGCTTCCTGCGCGCTTCCCAAAGGCACGTCTGTGAAAGTTACGTAAAAGGTTAACCCGCATAGGGTTCGACTCCGCGAGACTAATAGATCTCGCCTACAGAGCCCCAAAAACAAGTGGTAGAGTAAAGGACCTAGCCGGAGCTTTCAGCGTGAGATCCTCTATTCGCCAAGCCCTTCTGGTCGCGCGAGGTGGTACGCCTCTTGCCGTCCTCGGACTCCTTTCGTTTTTACCTTCTTCGCTATGTGCGTATGCAGGAAGTGACGTGCAGACTCAGGTTTCCGAACTCGAAAATCGTGGAGACCTGGCCAGTGCAAAGAGCTTGCTTCAACAGGAGGCGGGCAAAGCTGATACAGATCCCGACGCCGCGGCCGCGTTTGCAAAATTTCTGGATCGGCACAACGATCCGGAAAGCCGGGCGGCTTATCTGCAGTGGTCCGAACAAGACAAGGATCCCGCACGGCGCAAGTTGGCTCTGCGGCAACTTGTACTCCTGGACTTTATAACCGAAAAGCCGGAACTCAGCTCCGATCTGGAAAGGTATCGCGCCGCGGGTGGTAACGACTTCACGTTGCCCGGCGCGCACCCGGCGCCCGCATCGGCGACCGTCAGTATCCCCGGACCGCTGCGCTCTTTCGCAAGGATGGCGGCGCTCTCTCCCGACCTCGCACCGGAGGAACTGCTTCCCGCGCTGGCTCGGAACGTTGTAACGAACGGATATGAAGCGTCGGGGAACGAGGCTCTGCAGCAGACCGAGTATCTGCGCTTGCTGGTCCGATATATAGGACAGGCGCGCGAGTTGCAATCCATGGCGGGGAGCAATCGAAAGATCGTAATCCCCAACTGTGACAGCGAGGAAACCGGTAATCTGCTGAAGGTCCTCGGTTACCGTATGCGGGGCTCCTGTGGTGGAGACATCGTGCTCGAGACCGTGAATGCCACGCGCGCGTTTCTGACCGTGGACTCAGGTTTTCCGCTGACGGAGCTGGAGGCTGACCTCCGGGCAAATCATCGGTTTGAGCTCAGCTATGCTCCGACCAGCATCCCGGTCCTGTATGGGAGCGATTACTGGATCAGCGCGAGCGGCCATCCGGGGCAGGCGGACTTCATCGACGCTTTTCTTTCAGATCCTGCGTTGTGCCGTCTCTACCTCGGGCTTTCGCATCTGGACAGGCCAACGGCGGACGTCCTCCGCAAACACGACTCAGCCGCGAGGCTAAAGATCTACGCTCACGTTCTGGACTTTTTCGGAACGATGTTCGAAGTCCGAAACGGTGCTGCTGTCGTACCCGGATCACCAAAGGTCTGGGCCGCGATGACAGGCGTGCAGCCTTCCAATCCCGGTGCATTCTTCATGAAGCTGATTTCAACCGACGACGGATGGATGGCGAGCTACTTCGATGCGCTTTCGCGTTTGGATGGTCCGACCGCAAATTATCTGACTCAGCCGGACAGGATGCGGCGGTTCTATGACGCGCTGCGAGGCAAAATCACAAGTCCCGGTCCGGCGCGCCCGGTGTTTCGCTCGAGTACCGAGCTCCTTCTGCTCACAACATCCCTGCGAATCGACCCGAACGGACAGCCGCATGTTCCGGGCGATCTTGAGGTTTGGCGAACGCTGTTCATCAAGCATCCGCATGGTAAGTACGACGGCAGGCTCACGCGGTCAGCGACCAGCTGGAAGAACAATGATGACCTGATCGAGGCATTGTTTGCGCTAAGCCGTAAGAGCGTCGAAAACGAGCCGCTAAAGATCTTTCTTGCCTTAAACGATATCGACAAGGGCCGTCCGAAGCCCATTTCCGCCGCGCTCGCCACTCGATTTGTGAACAGTTACCGAACTTTCGGATCGCAATACCTCCTGTTAGCCGATATGCCGGAGATCAGCGAGGCATCCATGAACCGTTTCCTGGATGCCTGCGCTGATATGCAGGGCATTCGCGACCCGCTGCTGCGCGCTGATACGGTGGGCTCTTTCCAGGCGCTGCTCGGGTTCTGGCAGGTTCTTGCTCTGCAGAACCAAATCCCTCCGGGAGCACGGGATTTCGCCTTTGCGAAGGTCATCGCTCCTTTCGCCCATGTCAGGCAGGAAACTGAGGTTTTTGAGGCTGGGCGGTCGGGAATCGATGTCCTCCTGACCGCTGCGCAGGGCCACCCCGGATCTCGGACTCAGGAGCAGATCGTGGAACTGCTTGTAGGGCGTGTACGGACCGGCTCTTCACCTTTGCCTTTTTCGCCCGCGGAGAATTTCCTACGCGTGTACGACGCGCAGCGGCTCTTCTCGCTCGATACGCTCTTTGGGATTGTCGACCGAAACGGAAAGGTTGCGACAGATCCTAAGATGACCAAAACCTTCAATGAGGCGCTGGCCCGGCTATCGGAGACGGACATATCCCGGGGCTCGCTGTCTCCTGAAGAGCGAAACACGTTCGCGGTCGGTTACTGGAGTCAACGCCACATCGAACAGGAACGGAAGATCAACGCGGACAAGCTCGTGAAAGGCGCCGGCAAAGATCCTCGTGAAACTCTGGCGCCGCTCGTCCGCGACTCGCTTGTGGGCATTCTCTATAGCTATTACGCTCCCGCGGGTGCGCAATTGCTACTCACAAATCCGATGTTTGTCCGCAGCCACGACTTTATTGGTCCGGAGGGCTCTTCTGCGACTTGGCGCAGCACTGAGGTTGCCGGTTCAGGCTGGCCGGCCAGCGCGGGCGGGCGTTTGACCGGTTCGCTCATTGCGCTCCCGTATGCAATCGCCGAGGCGGAACAAAATTTTCTGATGCCTCGACGCGAACAGGCTCTGATCTGGTCGGACCTGGTTCCGCAAATGATCGTCGACGTTACGCTCACACGCTGGAGGAACATACAACCGGACCAGGTGCGTTGGGTCTCACTTCACATTCGCCGAGGCCGCCTTCTGCTTGCGGCTGCCGCACTGAATCCAAGCATTCAACAACCGGTGCTCGCCGCCTACAGCCGGTTTTCAACGCCTGCGGGGGTCGAATGGCTGCGCGATCAGTTACAGAGTGGAACGTTCTCGAAGGCTCGCGCCCAGGTGCCACCCTCAGTGCTGTTCGCCCTTGCCTGCGATCCCGCGCTCCAGAAGGTATCTCCCGACGTTACCTCGGAGGAAATCGCCGCCATGGTCTCCCAGGGCAGTCCCGATCTTTCGCCCGACACCATCGCCCAAACATTTGGTACACCCAAACCGACTCTGACGCACTCATATCGTCCGGGGCTGTTGTATCTCCGAACGTTCCCGGCATTGATGGGCTACTCCAGCAGAATACTTGCCGAAACTTGGGAGTCGAACAATCTCTATTACGCGGCCTTGGCCGATGAGACGGGTGTGCCTGCGAACGAGCTGGATGCTTTTGTGCCGGAGTGGAACCGCTCCGCTATCGAGAACATCTTTGCGACTCACCTTGAGGACTGGCCGGCGATTTTACGTTCGCTGAATACGACCGCTAACGCAGTAAGACAACGAAGCGCGCAGGCGGGCACAGCCGCTGCAGGTGCGGCATCTGAGAACTAGGAAGGAACGCGTGAAGACATCCCATTCAATTCTCGCCGCAATCATAATTTTGGGCCTGGGTTTCGGTCTCTGGGCCCGCGTTCAGGAAGGGGATACGTCTACCTTCCACGTCAAAGTAGACCTGGTGGTCCTGGGCGTCAGTGTCACCGATACAAAAGGCAAATACGTGAATGGCCTGAAGCCGAAGGACTTCAAAGTATACGAGGACGAGATTCCGCAGAAGCTTTCAACCTTTGCCGAAGGAAACGGCGCTCCCCTTCAGGTTCTCGAGAACGGGGAAACACGCCCGCTCCGGAAGAATGGAGAGACAGCCAACCAGGGGAACGGGCCTGTGGACCCGCACGCCATCAATTTAC
>JAFAUR010000044.1 GCA_019243205.1 Acidobacteriaceae bacterium
GTGCTGCCCAAAACCAGGCACAAACGCGGACACTGGCTGAACAATCGGGCTGAAAACTCCCATCAACCCACACGGGAACGCGAGCGGCGCATGCGCCGGTTCAAGTCTTTCCGGCAAGCGCAACGATTTCTCTCTGTTCACGCCACCGTTCACTCTCACTTCCGACCGCGACGGCATCGGCTTACGGCCGCGCGCTACCGCGCGGTTCGAAGGCAACGCTTCCGCATGTGGAATACCGCAGTCCGAGCCAACGCGCTGGAACTCGCCTTTTAACACGTTCTCCGCGTCACCGCTTATTGCTCAATTCGTTCAACGTCCACTGGCGCCGTTAACTTGTCAATACCGGGTCGGCGGTTGCCGGCGGTTCAAAGTTTCACTCGCGCTCGACGCGGATTTTCACGCGGTCGTTGACGGCCTGCACGAGGTCCTGCTTGGTGCCCAGGTAATGTAAATGTGCTGCAGCACATTTACACTATTATGCGCGGACACCAGATATGTGCAGTAGGAGATGTAACTCACTGATTGCAATCCGATGCAGATTGGGTTGACTGAACATAATATCCCGTGTAAGTTCGGCGGGCTGCGGTTCAGGCAAGTCATGCGCGGTGTCCTCCGTTATAAAGAACGGAGCCAGTCAAGTAGGCCCTTATTCTGCTGCCAGGACGGCATAATTGGAACTGGCGAGGGATCTGTGATCTTCTGAAGCGCGTGGCGCTTCATCTCGAGATTTGCCCTTGCGTAGATTTGAGTTGTTTTGACGTCGACGTGACCAAGGAAGTCCCGAATCATATCGAGCGAGATTCCGCTCTGGAACAGGTGCATTCCCTTCGCGTGACGAAGAGTATGTGGACTCACTGTCCGGTTTAGGCTTGGAACTTTAGTTCGGGCTGTGACGAGATACTTTTGAAGAATGTAACGGATTCCAGAGCGTGACAGACGTTGATTGCGTGCGTTCTGGAAGAGAGGCTTGTCAAACTGTTCGGGAATTTCGAGATGGTTCTCCTGTAAGTGGTCGCGGAGAAGGTGGACCGTGTTATCCATCAATGGCACGGCGCGCATCTTGCGGCCCTTTCCCATAAGCCGTAGCTGTGCAGGTGGGTCCAATCGCACATCTCCCACTGAAAGATCAATCAACTCCTGAACGCGCGCTCCGGTGTCGTAGAGGACACTCAGCAAAACGGCATCTCGCCGACCCTGGGAGACTTGAACGTTCGGCTGCGCCAGAATCTCAGCCAGTTCTTCCTTCGAAACATAGGCGACCGTAGGGCGAGCGTACCGTCGCAGGGGAATCGCGAGGATTTTTTGACACTGAAACATGTGAGCCGGTTCCTCGGCTTGAAGATATCGGAAGAATGCATGCAGAGTAGCAAGCCGATGGTTTCGCGTGCGCGGCGAAGACTTTCTTTCTATCTCCAAATGATCCAGGAATGTCTCAATGAAGGAAACATCGATGTGTTCGATACGCAGTTTTTCCGGAGCGATTCCCTGCACGTCACGGCAAAATCGCAGAAACAGAATAAACACATCGCGGTATGCCTTGATCGTATTTGGGCTGAGATTCCGCTGTGCGGCCAAGTGGTGCGTCAAGAAGCTGGTCACATGAATGGAAAAATCTGTGGGCTTCATCGCTGGGTTCTCCGGGGAATGACGTCACCGAAGGCCGCCTCCACTCGTGCGGTGATTTCGGGAAAGAGTTCGCTGGTGAGATGAAGGTACCACTGAGTTCCGGAAAGGTGTTGGTGCCCCAGATAAGTGGCCAGAAGAGGAAGCTTCGCGTCGAGATTCTCGCCATCTTGATACCAACGTCGTAACGTATGGAGGGCGAATAGATGCCGGTAATCGTGGATCCTGGGTCCCTTACCTCGCCCTGCATGGGGAATCCCGCATTGCAGCAGCAGTTCACGAAAGAGTGTGTAAACGGTGCGTAAGGCGAAAGGCCCTCCACTGGGCCCCGGGAAGAACATCGCATCTGGCGGCCGGTTTTCGAAACGGTCGGCATACTTGCGTAATCGATTCACCAGCGACAAGGCGGGAGGAACTAACCGGTCTTTGCGAAATTTCCCCTGTCGAACTGTGATGATGCCTTGATTGAGGTCGACATCTCGAACGCGCAGTTTCAGCACTTCTCTTATACGAAACCCGCATCCATACAGGAGCCGGAAGATCTCCGGCATAATGAAGTGCCGCAACGGCGAACGCGCCGTAGGCTCAAGCGTATCGACGGCGTGAAAGAACTTTCGAAGCTCTTCATCGGTCAGCAGCCTTGGCACAAAAGTCGCTCGCCGAACAGCCAATGTGGAGTCGGGCACGTAGGCGGGACAGCCGGCTTGCAACAAGAACCTCGAGAACTGACGAACGAGCGTGACCCGCCGCTGTTGGGTACTCGCACTTTCGTGCGGTTTCTTCGCCAACCAGGTCCGGGCCAGGGATCGAGGCAACTCCAGTGTCTCCAACCCTTCCTTCACCAACAAATCGTCGAGGCGGTGCAAAATTCGAGCGGGCTCATCATAAGCGTAGCCACAGGCGCGCTTTTCCTGAAGAAAGTGATCCATAAAAGGAGAGAGAACGCTATGGAAGCCAGTATTGGATCCATCACTTGGCATGAGTGACCTCCTCCGGATCCAACGCCACGCTCCGCAGAGCTTCCACATCCGCCTTTGCGTAGATTCTTGTTGATTCCAAACTGGTGTGCCCCAAGATCTCTGCAATGGTTGTCAACGCCGTTCCTTTCTCCAGAAGCCGAGTGGCCAGCGTGTGACGTAGTGAATGCATGCCACGCTTTTGCGGCGTCCGAAATTGGATTCCTGCCAGCAGGCGCCAATACGTGACGATGTGGTGCAGGTGGTTTTCCGTAAAAGGATCAAAGGGAGGGTTCACTTTGAGGAACACCTCTCGATGCGACGTTTGAGGACGTGATTTCAGGTAGTCGATCAGAGCTTCGCCTACTTCGCTGGTCAAAGGCAGCCTCGATGGTGTGGCCGTTTTCGATTGGTTGACTTCTATCGTTGAATCCTCCCAATGAAGCTGATCGAGTTTCAATGTGCGGATGTCTCCGACACGCAATCCCAATCGGCAGGCCAAAACGAGAATCGCGTAGTCTCGTTTACCTTTTGCCGAACTGCGATCAAATGCGTTCAGAAGCCTTATGACGAGTTCCTGGTCCCAAACCGACGGGATCTTTGCATCTCGAGGAACGCGGATCTTTGGCAGCTCCGCGCTGAGATCCTTCTGCAATATCCCACGCATCGTCAGAAATCGGAGAAACGAACGCATGTCCGAAACGATTCGTGCGATCGTCTTTGGCTGCAGCCAGTGATCCCGCCGGATCTTTCCTAAAGCAAGATCTGCCCGATCAGAGATGAACTCGGAAAGATCCAGCGATTGAATTTGCTCCAGCGTCCTCTCCTTCCTTGAATGGAGAAAATCCAAGAAGATCGTGAGTTCTGCCGTACGTCCATGAAGAGTCCCCGGTCGAAGCCGAAGGCGATCCGTGCAGTACTGTACGTAGTCACGAAGTGTGTTTTCCATAGCGGGAACAAGATGGATCGTCCCCACGTCGGTGAATGCTCGCTCGATGCGACCGCTATCGGCAAAATCTACGAGCACTCTCACACCCCACGGGATGTGCCTGCGCCAGCCTTGACCCGGCGCTTCCGTCTGCTCACGAACGCCATGCTCCTCTAAAAAGCGCAGCGCTAAGTCCTCAGAAAATTCATTTCCCAGTTCGTTCCGGTGGAAATACTCGATGAGGTGATCCCAAATTGCTCGGTATCGATTGCGTGATCTCCTGCTGTAGCCCAAGCGCTCGAGTTCGCTGAGCGCGTCGGCAACAAGGCGCTCCAACGGCAGATTTCGCAAGTTTCGAAAATCCGTTTGCTTCACAACTGACCTCCTTTTCAAATCGGCGACCTATGGCCGCCGAGGAGGCGCATTATGAAACGTTATGTGCTCTGGTTCAAGAGGAATGATCGAACTGACAGGCACTTAGAGAAGGAACTCTACATAACAATCCGCTGCGCATAATAGCGTTCCGTAGTCTGGATG
>JAFAUR010000075.1 GCA_019243205.1 Acidobacteriaceae bacterium
GAGCAGGACTTGCCGCCGTCGATTGCAGCTCTGCCGTCACTAAAGGATAAAGCGAAGCCGTTCACGAATGCGGAGCGTGAAGCACGCATGGAAAAAGCGCGGTCCCTGATGGGTAAGCACGGCATGGATGCCATTGTGCTTGCGGGCGGGACTTCTTCGGTCTACTTCACCAATCTGCAGATCGGCGGCAGCGAACGGCTGTGGGCGGTTGTCATTCCACGCAGCGGCGCGCCGTTTCTTGTGTGCCCTGCTTTTGAAGAGGACCGCGCCCGCGAGTTGCTAGCCGCCAGCCCGCTCGGGCAGAACGCGGACGTGCGCATCTGGCAAGAAGACGAAAGTCCCTATATCCGCCTCATTCAAGGTCTAAAAGACCGGGGTATCGCGAGCGGCTCAGTCGGCATGGAAGAGACCGTCAAATTCGTTTTCGCCGACGGCATCGCGAAAGCCGGAGCACCCTCCATCCAAGTGGTCAGCGCCACGTCGGTTACAGCCGGATGCCGCATGATAAAGGATGCGCACGAAATCGACTGTTTGCGCCTCGCCGGACAAGCCACCATACTCGTCTATCAAGCCGTCTACAATTCCTTGCGCGAAGGCATGACCCAGCGCGATGTCAGAACGTTGATTCAAGCTGGGTATGAGCGCGTCGGATTTCCCGGTGAGGCAAGCATCAACGTAGGACCGTATACTGCCTTGCCGCACGGTTCGCGGACACCTCAGACCATTCGCGAAGGCACCATCCTCATGCTCGATGACGGCTGCAAGGTGGAAGGCTACGCCTCCGACATCACACGCACGTTCGTGCTCGGTCATCCGACCGAAAAGATGCTGCAGGTTTTTGAGATTGTGCGCCGGGCCCAGCAAGCCGCTCTAACCGCCGCGAAGCCGGGCATCCCTTGCGAAGCGGTGGACGCAGCCGCGCGTAAAGTGATCGTCGATGCGGGTTACGGACCCGGATTCAAGTACTTCACCCATCGCGTGGGCCATGGGCTCGGCATGGACGGCCACGAATGGAACTACCTGGTAGCGAATAACATGTACGGCTCGCCATCGAAGCCCTTGCTCGAAACCGGGATGGTGTTCAGCGATGAGCCCGGCATCTACATCAAGGGCGAATTCGGCGTCAGGCTCGAAGACGACATGCACATCACGCCCGACGGCGCCGTGCTGCTGACCGAAGCAAGCCCGTCTCTTGACCAACCGTTCGGCGTCGGCGTAAGCCCAAGATTATAAATCCGCACGGCGCCCCGGTTCAGTTCGGTGTTGCGCGGCAGGGTCGCCCGTCGGCGGCGGCGCATGATCCACAGCTGCTGGAGGGCCAATCAAATCCGTGAATACCGGTTTGAGTGAATCGGCCCAGACTTGGTACCCCTTGAGGGCCGGATGCAGCTTATCTTTTTGATTCATCATGCCATCGAACAGCTTTCCGTTGCTGTCTGCGAGTTTGTCGCTGATGTCCAGATATCGAACTTTGTTTCCGTCCGCAAATTTCGATAGATTGTCGTTGATCTTGGTGATGATGGGCAGAAACGCCATATTGTCATTTCTCGGGAAGATTCCCATCAGAACGATCGTGGCCGCAGGGGCCTTCTCCTGAATGGTGCGCACAATTGCCTGCAGCCCGCGCGTAACGTCCGCCACTTTTCCGTCTGCGTCTCCCTGGAAGAGGCGATCACCGACGTTGTTTGTGCCCGCGAGAAGAACAACGATTTTAGGATCAATTCCATCCAACTCGCCATTCTCTAAACGCCAGAGAATATTTTGCGTTTTGTCAGCGCCCCATCCGAAATCAGCGGCGTTCAAGCCGAAGAAGTTCTGTTTCCAATTTGCCAGCAGGTCCGGATAATCCAGCGCGCCCCACCTGCGCGTGATGGAATCGCCCTCGAAGTAGATGTCGATTGTACCTTGCTGCTTCTTCGCGAGTAACTGAGAATGGGCAACCAGAGAGTTTGCATCTGTCCGGAAAACAGCCGTATCGGCGGGAAGTTCCCACGGGGCCGCGTGATAACCGAGGAACTTGTCCGCCCATGGAATGAAATATTTCCAGTTAGGGGCATCAGTGTGGCCGGCATCATGCTGCCGCCACGCCAGTTGACCATCCAGCAGCCCTGTGTTCACGGGTGGCATCTTCGCGGTGCGATAGTCCTCCGTCACACCCAAATCCTTCGCGCCCAACAGCCGAAATACTGCTCCCGCGGCGACCGTAGCCATGAAGCTGCCGCGCTGGTCCAGCCACTTTGCGTCCCCCATTTCAGGAACGCCGTAGCTGATGAAGGTCAGACGCGGCGCGCACAGCGCAATCAGCTCGTTTGCATCCACCGGTAAGTTGCTCGCATTCATGCTTCCGAATGATGCCTGGGACGCACCGTACTTCAAAAAATTACCCGCCATCCAGTGATATTCGCCGGTTGCCGTGAGATTCTCTACCTCTTCCCCAAAGTTGCGTCTGTGTGGTTTAGCTCCGCCTTCTCCCGACGAGCCCACCAGCACAACTGCAAGACGCGTGTCGAACGCCATCGTCACCAGCGCGGCTTTGCCATAACGAGACACGCCTTCGATACCAACTCGCTTCGAGTCCACGCTGTTGTCGGTCTCCAGGTAATCCAGACAGCGCGAAGCGCCCCACGCCCAAGCGCGCAGCGCACCCCAATCCTCCGGCTTTCGGGCCTGCCCCTTATTCGTGAGCCCGATAATGCCCTTCGTCAGACCTGCCCCGTTGTCCGCTTGAATGCTGGTCGTTTCGAGGAGCACATATCCCCACCCCCCAGCGATGAGTTGCTCCGTTGACGGGGGATCCGTACCCATTCTTTTTCTAAATTCCGGATTCGCCGCCATGAGCTTCCGAAGCGCCGCG
>JAFAUR010000737.1 GCA_019243205.1 Acidobacteriaceae bacterium
TTGAAGTGACTGGGTGAGATTGACCACAAATGCTTTTGTCCCGCTGTATACGCCATTGAGGAGTTCAGGGCTGAGGGCAACAACGGAAGCGATATTGATGATGAGCCCGTTCGACCGGTCCAGAAAACCGGGGAGAACCGCGGAGGTGAGTCGCGTCAGCGCGGTCACGTTGAGCTGAATCATGTTCTCCATTTCGTCGATATTGGAATCGATCAGCTTGGCTGCGCCCGCAAAGCCGGCATTGTTCACGAGTGCGGTGATAGTGTTATCCGAGCGCAGGCGGTCCTCCACGCGTTTGAGATCGGTCTTGAGAGTCAGGTCGGCGGCGAAAGGTTCGACGTTGCGGCCGGTCTCCCCTGCGATTTCGTTGGCCAGGTTGACGAGGCGCTGATGATCGCGTGCGACGAGTATGAGGTTATACCCTCGCTGAGCAAGGCGTTGCGCATAGATCGCGCCGATGCCGGTGGATGCTCCGGTAACGAGAGCGGTTCCGGGACTGGAAACGGGTGACATAGGATATCTCCTTTTGTTTGCTGAACTTTGTCCTTTTGCTGGACTCACCCGTTTAGAGTAGACCGGTCGGTCTGGCGATTCGGACAATTTAGGATTGTCGGACTGAGTAACTTGTCAGCGTTTTAAAAGAACGTTGAAGGCGAAGGCCATAAAGAGCTCAAGAGGTTTATTGGAGCGGTCTGCCTTGGACCGAAGGAGAGCGCCTTCATAGCTGTTCAGCAGGAAAGCGGCTAAATCGTCCGGTTTAGTCGCTTTCGCAAGATCTCCTCGTTCCATCGCTTCCCGAAGAACGCCCGCAACGGCAGTTTGCCATTGATTGAACGAAGAGCGCAATAAAGATTGGATGGAATCGCTGTGGTCTGCTATTTCAAGGCTCAAATTGCCCAGAAGACAACCGCTTACGGGGGCAGCGGGTCCGAACACAGCGATGAGCTTCTGGAAGTACCGTCGCAAACGCGTCAGGGGCGCACCTTTACCATTGCGAA
The DNA here is from genome assembly GCA_019243205.1 of Acidobacteriaceae bacterium. Lineage (GTDB taxonomy): Bacteria > Acidobacteriota > Terriglobia > Bryobacterales > Bryobacteraceae > Bog-105. The sequence goes on from JAFAUR010000737.1 coordinate 999, forward strand.
GGATTTTCGCGGTGCGCTCGGATTGTTTGCGCACATAGAGGGCCAGCACCTCTCTGGCAAAATCTTCCTTGCTGCGGAAGTGGTGGTAGAACGACCCCTTGGGCACATCTGCCTCATCCAGAACCTCTTGCACGCCGGTGGATGCATATCCCCTGGCACGGATGCGCCGGAGTCCGACTTGCAGCAAATGGTCCCGTGTGTCTCGACTTTCCATTTCTTTTGTGCCGAGATCAACCGACCGGTCGGTCGTCATGGCCCACATCCTCAATTTTAGAGAATTCTTGTGTTTGATGGCCTGGCTCTCTGCCGATCGGATCTGCCCACGCCGGAGAATCCCGGGCAAACGAGGACGGCCAGTACAGATAGATGGTTACCCTTCACACGATCACAACCACCCGCCCGCGCCGCACCGGATGTTCCACCAGTTCCTGTGCCCGCGCAATCTCATCCAGCGGAAGTCGTTCGGCAATGTCGAAGCCGGACCACCCCGCCGCGAGCGCCGCGTTCAAATCCGCAGCCGCCGACATCTTCGCTTCGATTGGAAAATCGTCACTACCCATGAAGAACAGCCGGATGTTCTTGAACACCATCTGCCAAAAGGGAATTTTGGGTGTCGCATTATCAGTCGCGTAAGTGCTGATCGAGCCGCCCATATTCAGCAGCTCGATATCGGCATCGATATTCGCTCCGAAGGCCACTTCGACGATATGGTCCACGCCATTCTTCGCCAACGCCTTCACACTCTGGGTCAGCTTCTCATCGGCACGCGCCACCTGGTGGGCACCTGCCTTCCGGGCAATGGTCTCTTCCTCAGCCGACCGTACGCTCCCGATGACATCCGCCCCCGCGCGTCGTGCCAGCTGGACAGCGCACATGCCGACCGCGCCCGCGGCTCCTTGCACCAGCACGACCCGTCCATTTACCGGTCCCGCCACATGAACTGCCCGGTGTGCAGTGATGCCCGGGATTCCGAGGCACGCGCCCTGCTCCATAGAGACACCCTGCGGCAGGGGTGCAACCTTCTCCACCGGAACCACCGTAAACTCGGCCGCGGTCCCAAACGCACGATACGATTGCGCTCCGTAACACCACACCGCTTGCCCGAGCCATTCGGCGGGCACGCCATCGCCCAGCTCGTCCACGTGCCCTGCGCCGTCGCTATGCGGGATCACACGCGGGTAGGCCATCCCAATACCAAACGAGTCTTGACGTTTCTTGACATCGCCCGGATTGATGCCCGACGCCGCCACGCGAATGCGCACTTCTCCCGCACCGGGATGTGGGTCCGGCATCTCCCCGACCTGCAACACCTCCTTCGCCGGCCCTTGCTTCTCGTACCACGCTGCCTTCATGCAAAATGTCTCCTTTCCGAGTGTCCGAGCGGATTGCCGCACGCCTACTGCGCCGGTCGTGCTTCGAAGGTGCGATCAGCTTGTCGTCTGCGTCGAAGGGCCTGAGCCGTTGCGCACTGACTTTCCCGCCGGTCACTTGCCGCAATGTTTTCAGGAAAGTGCTCTCTTCACCTGCATAACATCCCCAGGCAACTCATCATCGTGCCGGCGAGCTGGCCAACCAGAATCCGCCCGCGCACGAAGTAGGTACCCTACATTCCCTCTCGATGATGTCGCAGACCCATCCTATTAAAAGTCTGGCAGAGCACGGTTGCTTAGCGTTCGTTTTCTGCCTCTGACCCCAAAAAATTTTCGCGGCAATGATTGAATCGCCGCAGATTTGTCGCAGACCAGGATAGAGGAAAGTGAAATGCCAACGTATCCGAACCGGGGCTCCAGTAGAGCGTCTGTAAACGCACACAGGCATCGGGTGGACGCAAGTATTCAAAATTACGTTCTTGGAAACAGCGTCGATGAGCAGAACCGACTTAGAATGCAAGCGGGCTTCCTCGAAAAGTGGACGGAAGAATTCCTTGTATCAGCGGGTCTGACGCCCGGTATGCGTGTGCTCGACGTCGGCTGCGGCATGGGTGACGTCTCGATGCTGGCAGCGAGGCTGGTGGGTGAAACAGGTTCCGTTACCGGTCTCGATCGCGATGGCGTTGTCCTCAGCAGGGCGCGCGAGCGTGTCTCTCATGAAATGCGACTCGCGCGTGTCGAATTCATTGAATCCGATTTGTTCGATTTCCGCGCCCGCCACGAGTTTGATGCGGTGATCGGGCGTTATTTTCTCCTGTATCAGCCGGACGCTGTCGCAGCCATCTCGCAAGCAGCAAGGCAGGTTCGCTCGGGCGGAATCATCGTTTTTCACGAGCTGGACTTTGCCAACCTGATGAGGAGCTACCCGGACGGAACACTTTTCGCGAGGATGCAAATGCTACTCGCTGAAACCTTTCGTCGTGCAGGCTTCTTTCCCGACCTGGGTTTGCACCTGACTCGCTTTTACCTGGACGCCGGACTCCCGTGGCCCGTCATCCAGGCGCAAGTGCCCGTAGGCGGAAGACCGGGTTCTTTTATTTACAGGTGGATGACTGAAACGCTCCGCAGCCTGCTGCCGCGCATTGAGCAGTTTGGTCTCGCCACAGCCGCGGAACTGGACCTCGACACGCTCGTCAGCAGAATGGATGCGGAAGGAGTCGCCCGGCAGAGTCAGCTGCTAGGCCCAATTCAGTTCGGAGCGTGGACGAACAAGGGGTAGCCGTTTGGAACCAAACGTGCAAGGACATATGCTTGAATCACAAAAAGAGCTGTTCTGTGGGACCGCTTGCGAGTACCTTTTATGACTTTCGATGAACTTTGGCGGCAGAATGACGGTGAGGACGCCCGCACGTCTCCCCTCAACATGCCGGCGCAGCCTGCCTTCCCAATCGACAGTTCCGTGGCCGGCAGTTCCGGCCTCGAAGACCTCGACGAAACGGAGATAAACCGATTCCTTGACTGGCTGGAAACCGGTTTGCAGCTCGACGATTTCGGCGAATGGGCGGCATAATCCAAAAAACTGATTAGCGGAAAACTTGCACGGAAGTGTTGCGCGAACGGGTATTCGTTATCCGCCCTCAGCTTCTGGATTGCTCTTGGTGCGGGAGCTATGTCGGAAAGTCCACGGCCAACGCGACACACGGCACATGCGCGTGCTCCCTTCTGCCGCGCTCCCAACAAATCATTGTGTTGTGGCGCCCGATCGAACTGCACCTGGCGAGGTCCGCCTGCAATGGCTCTCTCTACGGCACCGCGACGGCAATCCGGAGAAAACGGTTTTTTCCCCGCGCCAGGAAAAGTACGGATTTCGCGTCTACCGTGTATTCACTTCCTTAATCAGCTGAATGAGCGCGTTGAACTCCGCTTGCGTAATCTTCCCCTGTTCGACGCACGCGCGGAGTTGCGGTTCGATTCTCGCGACTTCCGAGGTGGGGAATTTTACTCCTTCACGTGCTTGCTTTTCGATATTGGCAACGATTTGAGAACAAGTCTCCTGCTGCATCTTCTCGCCTGATGTGTTCATTGTTCCTCCTCCAGAGTGTGGCGTTTCCACGTCGCAGAATGCCGAACTCGCAGTCACACGATCCACAGGCCCTGAGGTTGCGACACAGAATATCATTTTCCGGCCACGCCCGTTTTCGGCATTGTTGGTGCTTCACCTCATGCGCCGAAACTTTTTGGGTGAGCCTCAAGCGACATCCGGTTATTGGGGAAGCGGACGTTAAACTTGAGCCAGATCGCTCCCGAAAACAGCGCCGAATCGGCTGGCGAGGGTAATCCGGCGCTATGAAACGAGCGTGAAAAAGACGATTGTTTGCCCGGATGAACGCCTCGATCGCTAGGGAAATTAAGTGCTCAAATTCCGAATGAGTGCGCATGTTTCTTCCAATACACTTCGGCCGTACGGTAATATTTTCCGCGCCGTATCATGTACTGGGCAAAGCCCGGCTTTTTATCGTATTGCACGACTCCGTCTCGAGCGCGCGCCAGGGGCTTTGCTCTCGTCGCCAAACCGGACGGTGAGACCAACGATCTTCCACTCTTCGCATGCTTCATAGAGTTCGGTACCCGAAGCGGAATGTAGCCGGGGCCAATGATATGTTTCTGTCGTGCGCCTCGCCTTCCTACTTGTCACGTCCGCAACCGCGTGCTTCGGTGCCGCGCCCATGGGATGGAACTCCTGGAACAGTTTCGCCAACATCGTGAATTCCCAAATCGTTCAGCAACAGGCCAAAGCTTTGGCCTCGAACGGCATGAAGGAAGCGGGTTACGAGTATGTGGTCATCGACGAAGGGTGGTGGCTGGGCAAGCGTGATGCGGCAGGGAACATCCTAGTAGAGCCTAAGCAGTGGCCCGCCATGAAGCCCGGCCAGAAAGACGGGGACATGGCCAACATTGCCGAGTACATCCATAGCCTGGGTTTGAAGGCCGGGATTTACACCGATGCAGGCCGCGACGGTTGCAGCATGTACCCCGACTCTGGCCCCAAGTACATGAACACGGGCAGCGAGGGACATTACGAACAGGACTTCCTGCAGTTCTCAAAGTGGGGCTTCGATTATGTCAAGGTGGACTGGTGTGGCGGCGCGAAGGAGAATCGGTCCGGCGCCGTGCAGTATGCGGAAATTGCGCGCGCGATTGAACGTGCACAGAAGATCACTGGGCGTCCACTGTTCTTTTCTATTTGCGAGTGGGGCAGCCAGAATCCCTGGTTCTGGGGACCGGGAGTAGGTGGCATAGAAAGCGCTATCTGGCGTACCGGCGGGGACATCATCCCTCCCGTGGTGGAGAGCCTGCATGATCCCGAACACGAGAAACGCGTCATCACCCTCGCGAATGTGCTCAGTTCATTTGAGGCCGGAATCCATCCGGAAGCACAACACACCGGCTATTACAACGACCTGGACATGATGGTCATGGGTATGCGTGGCATGACCGACGGCATGGACCGCATCCATATGGGACTCTGGGTGATTTCGAGCGCGCCGCTGATGGTGGGTTCCGACCTGACGCGGCTTAGTCCGGCAACCTTGTCGCTATTGAAGAACAGCGAAGCGCTGGCAATTCACAATGACACATACGGCTTACAACCCATCAAAGTTATGGAACCGGTTCCCGGGGTACAAATCTGGGCAAAGCCCATGGCAGTTGCCGGAAGGCGCGCGGTCGCCGTACTAAACCGCACGGACGCTGTCGCCGAGGTGAAGATCGACCCGAGCAAGCTTGGCCTGACTGGCACTCCGCGGTCGTTGCGCGATGTGTGGAACGGACGGGATCTCGGCACGGTTGCCGCGGCGTTCTCGGTACCGGCGCACGATCTCGTGCTACTGCTCGTCGATGGCGAAGACAAGAAGTCGCCTGAGTATGTTGCAAACCAATCAGAGATCACCGGAATAAAAGCAACCAGTGGTCCGACGTTCGCCCGTTTGGAGTACACCAACACTTCTGGTCACGTCGCAGTCATCCGTGTGAAAAGCACATCCGGACTTTCCACCTCCCTCGCGTTGGCTCCGACCACCGGATCGGAGACCGGCACGGCCGGCCTCATCTTGCCGCATGGAACTGCTGATCTCTCCTTCGACGCACAGGCTGTGGCTATTCGCAACTTGGCCGTTTATTCCTGGTGATCATAAGCTCGCATCTGACGAGCTTTGTCAGGAACGGATCGGTGATACGGATAACTATCAAGGCGCATTCGTTACGAGTTTTATCCGGACGGTCGGCGAGGCTTGCATTACGAGCCGAGCTAACGAATCCGCGAAATACGTCGGCGAAACGGCGGGTCGGGGTGCAGAGTGTGCGAGAGGGGTTGGCTACGGTGACGGTTTCCTGCTGCAATCAGCGGCCAACGCCCGTGCTTGCCGGATGATCGGCCTTCAAGATCCGCAGCACTGAAAGTATTGTGCTCCAACTACGGGTTATCGCGCGCGCGCCGAACAACTTGTCGATCTGGCCAAGACAGCTGATCGTCTTCATATGACGCCGGTACACCCCAAATACCAGTTGATTCTTCGCCGCGATGATCCGTACGAACCAATCCCCACTATCAGGGATTGCGATTGGAAGCGAAACCTCCTTTCGAACCGTTCCCGATAAGATGCTCACAAATCGAACCACATCCGGGCTCGATGGCTCAGGTCCAAAAGGATTTTCCATTTCCAATCGGAGAAGATCATTACCATCGCAGAACGCGAGTTCCGACTCAAACGGCAGCTTTCGGCGCAGTTCAGCAACAAATTTTGGGCGCGCACCCGGTTTTCGAACGATAAGTGTGCCTGTAGCGCCGACATTCACGACATGGTAGGCCCTGAGTTCTCGCGCGAGAACGGTTGGACGAAACCTTCTGTGCCCTCCAACATTGATGCCTCGTAAGAAAACAATCAAGGCCATACAGAACGTTGCCGGACACCCAGCGCCGGACTCAGCTTTTTGATCTCCCGGCCGTGTTCGCGACGACTAAAACTATACATGGAAACGGTGTGGATTCCTACGGTTGCGCTCATTCGGAGACGGGGCCGCAGATTGAGGATGGTCTGGTCCAAGCCATCCATCAGATGCCGACAGTAGGGTCGATCGCAAGAAACATGATGGTTCCGAGAGCCACGCCGACCCCGAAGGCCCTGCGCGCCGCAAACCCAAGCGTTACGAGTAGCAGTCCATTAAACGCCCACATCGCCGCCCTGGCACGCTCCTGCACAACATCTGGGTCATTGTGGAGATAAGCGTCCTCTTCCGCAAACGTACGTTCGTCGTGCTTGTCAGAAAAGAGCCGCAGCGCGCTCGCTCGAAAACCGGCGCGGGCGACGATGTTCCCGACCCACAGCTTCACCAGCGGAGGATGCTCCGGATTGATACGAAAATCACCGAGCCGCACGTAGGAGACGCCGGCAGCGATATGGTAAGCCTCGTCGACAGTGAACCCGTCGAGCCGGGTAAGAATGGCGGACCGCACGATAGAGGCCGCCGCGAGAAGAAGAAGCAGGCCGCTGAAGAGAGCCATGCCGATGTTTGGTCGGCCCGATTTTTTTTCTTCGGCTTCAGCAATGTGTACCGCCATGGTGATCCTGGCTAGTGCAAGTGCTGACTTGCGATTGTACTAACTATTCTTGTGCTTGAATTCTCGGAACTTCTCTTTAATGTCAGCCAAGTCGATCCTGTAGGAGTCGCAGTGGTGCTGTTTAATGTCACTCAACGAGAACGGAGACGCCGGGATGGCGGGCGGAGCGCCCACGATGCAACGGTAACACCGACCATTAGGATCGGGTATGCCATCGCACCCACGTTGATTAAACCCGAGGCGAATAGCGAGGCAACGGCGCCCGTCAAATCAAAGAAAACACCGGCGTAGGCCCACTCCTTCAGCCGGGGAAACCTCGGAATGAGTAATGCCAGACCGCCGAGCAGCTTCCAGGTGCCCAGGATAACCAGGAAATAAGGAGGATAGCCCAAATGCTCGATGAGCCCGCGAACCTGGGGCACTCGCAGCACATCCCATGCGCCTCCCAAGGTGAGTTCGAAGACGACCAGGGCAGTGGTCACCCAGTAAGCAATGATGGCGCGGCGCGAGGTGAACACGGAACTAGCGATGGTAGTCATGGGGTCCACCTGCCAATATGTGCGCATCCGTCGGGTGAGCAGGTCGTCGACAAACAGGAGATTGCATGACGTTGTGCTGAACTGCCTTGTCGACACTCCCGAAAGGGAGATAGAATCACCCCATGCTCAAGGAGATTTGTCCTCCCATCACGATAGCTTGCCTGCTGGTTTTAGGAGGTTGCTCGTCTCAGGTCCACGAG
>JAFAUR010000108.1 GCA_019243205.1 Acidobacteriaceae bacterium
TGCGGATCACCAGCCGTTATATCGTCAAGCGGAGATCTACGCCCGAGAGGGTGTGGAACTGGAGCGGTCGACACTGGCGGATTGGGTAGGAGCGACGAGTGAGTTGCTGGCGCCCCTGAATGATGCCTTGCGGCAGTACGTCATGAGCCCGGGCAAACTGCATGCCGACGACACGCCGGTTCCGGTGCTGGCGCCGGGCACGGGCAAAACGAAACTCGGCCGGTTGTGGGCTTATGTTCGGGATGATCGCCCGGCCGGCGACCTGGCTGCTCCAGGGGTCTGGTTTGCTTACTCGCCGGATCGAAAAGGCGAACATCCGCACCGGCATCTGAAAACCTTTTGCGGCACCTTACAAGCGGACGGCTATGCGGGCTTCAACCGTTTATATGATGACGGCCGCATTCGAGAAGCGGCGTGCTGGGCCCATGTTCGTCGCAAGTTTTTTGATTTGCACCAGGCGCATGCTTCTCCGATCGCGACCGAAGCGATGGAGCGCATCGGGCAGCTGTATCGGATTGAGAGCGAAATCCGTGGTCGGCCGCCGGATGAACGGCAACAGGTACGCGACGAGCGTGCACGCCCCTTATTAATAGCGCTGCACGAGTGGTTCAAAACAACGCTCACGCGGATCTCGCGCAAATCCGAAGTTGCGGCTGCGATCGGTTACGCACTTGCCCGCTGGCCTGCGCTGGTGCGCTACTGCGATGATGGCCGCATCGAAATCGACAATAACGCTGCCGAACGCGCGTTGCGTGCGGTCGCCCTCGGCCGTAAAAATTATCTGTTTGCGGGATCCGATGCTGGCGGGGAGAGGGCGGCGGCGATCTACAGTCTACTGGGCTCGGCAAAGCTGAATGGCATCGACCCGGAAGCTTATCTGACTTCGGTGTTGCGCCGTATTGCCGATCATCCGATCAACCGCGTTGCGGAGTTGCTGCCCTGGAATCTTTTCCCCACACGCCCGGTTGCCATCGAGGCAGCGTGAATACCCAATGACTTGGTTACCGCTCGAATCGAAGATGTTTCTCTCGGTCGCATACGACGCCGACAAGCGCACTTTGTACCTGCGATTCCGCAGCGGCGATGTCTACCGATATTTCCATTTTTCCCCAGACGAGTACCAGCACTTTCTACGTGCCGAATCCAAAGGCCGCTACTTCCTGAGCAATATCCGGAACTGTTTTCGCTACGAGCGCTTGGCTAAACTACGCGTCGCTTGATCACGTCAAGACGGTCTCGGTCGGACGCTTACGTTTCTCGATGAAAGAGGCCATCATCGGTGGCTTCGCGTCAGCTTCCAAACGGGAGTGGGTGTGCAAGCTCGGTTCGCCAGTACCTCACACGACGCTGCGATGTTCCCAATTGTCCATCTGCGAACATTCCGGGCTGTGGAGCGTGGTTGCCTCAGCACGACACCAGCTCTGAGTCTGAGTCGTAATTGCAGGCAAGGACCAATCGTCGAGCAATTGCGGATCGCCAATTCTTAACCGGGCGTTGAAGAGTTCGATACTGCCCTGGTTTAAAGCGGTTTGGCATTTCTGTGTTGACTCGTCGGAAGAAGGCCTTAGCAGTCACGTGCGGCTCCTCGTTCAGCTACTGCTGCAGTAACGGCCAGACTTCCTCGTATGGATCGGGACGCGTGCGCCAGGTTTGAGGCTTGGCGTCAGAACGGCGTGGCTTATACGGAGCGCGAACTTCGCCGTCGCGCCAAGCGGTTTCTAAGCTGCGAACGAAATCGCCGAGTTCCAGAACCGCCGGAGTTGGTTCAGCAGAAGGCCCTACCTCGAGGCGGGCTATTTCTTCTTGGGTGCGCCGAAGCTGACTCAAAAGCTCTAGGGGATCCAGCGAGGCGAACTGGCTTCGAACATGCTGCTTTACACTGACATCGACTCGATCATTAGCGAGCAACTGTTCATAGGCAGTCGCCGGCGGATGATACTTCTTGACCACTTTGCCGCCTTGTCGTGTTTTTGACTTGAGCTTGAAAGACGGCTGGAAGACATTGACGTAAAGGCGTGCGATCTTGTGCAAATCAGCCAGAAGAAGCGTAGCGTCAACTCCCTCCAAGCGACCGTGTCCCACTAACTTCCTCACAATCGCTCCATTCTTCTGCTCGATCCAGGCGCTGATCGTTGTTTTTGTACGCTCTTAACCGCGTCAGCTCGAAGTTATGCTTTCTGCAATAGCTGAGCAGGATCTCGTTGATAAACGCACTATCGTTATCGACATCTAGTCCGAGCATTGGGAACGGGAGCCTTGATTGAATCTCATCGAGCGTGACCGTGATCAGCGTCTGCTCTCGTACAAGCAATGCCGCTGCTTCTGTCCAACCGGATGCAAGATCGGTCACCACCAGGCGATGAACATGACTGCCGGTTACCGAAGTTCCGCAATGAGCCACAAGGTCGATCTCGAAGTAGCCGGGCGGCGGATTATTCCAATGCTCGTAAGTCCGGATCGTGATGCTCTTGCGCAGCGGCGTGTTCACCGACACTCTTCGCCGCCCCTGCTTCGCCACAGCACGAACCGGCCGCAAGAAACGATCCATGGTCGCAGCGCTCATGCTGTGTAGTCGATCCTTCACAGCCGCATCAAGACGGAGGTGTCTGTTCCGTTCCATAGACTCGACAAAGGTGGTTAGCACGGCTTTCAACCGTTTGCCACAATTCGATCAGCCGCTTCCCAGATGATATTGAGCGCTGTTACCACGCTTCGTCGTACAGGCGCCTTACCGCTACCCGCGCCGAAACCTTGAGCCTGCGTTCGCTTCTC
>JAFAUR010000904.1 GCA_019243205.1 Acidobacteriaceae bacterium
AAGGCGAAACCCGAAGATACCGAAGTTTGGCAGCCGGTGCCCAAAGTCGTCACTCCTGGGCCAACCTGCGGAGCCCCTCCATCCGACGCGATTGTACTCTTCGATGGCAAAAACTTGGACGAGTGGGTCTCGGTGGAGGACAAATCCCCGGCGCAGTAGACCGTTTCTGATGGCGTAATGACCGTGAATAAGGCTGTCGGAAGTATTGAGACCAAACGGGCCTTCAAGGATTATCAATTACATGTGGAGTGGAGAGTGCCGGAGAACATTAGCGGCACGGGCCAGGCGCGCGGCAACAGCGGCATATTCTTGGCGTCCACCGGAACTGGCGACGCCGGCTACGAATTACAAGTTCTCGATGTCTACAACAACAAGACGTACGTTAACGGAATGGCCGGTAGCATTTACAAGCAGGCGATCCCGCTCGCGAATCCGTGCCGCAAGCCTGGCGAGTGGAACGTTTACGACATCGTGTGGACCGCACCCACCTTCAATGCAGACGGATCGCTGAAAACTCCGGCGTACGCCACCGTCTTATTCAACGGTGTGCTGGTGGAAAATCATTACGAGCTGAAGGGCGAGACGCTCTATATCGGCAAGCCGTTTTACAAGGCATACACGAGCGCGCCCATCAAACTGCAGGCGCACGGCGATAAAAGTGAGCCCATCAGCTTCCGGAATATCTGGGTCAGGCCGCTGGAATAAGAAGGTTGATCATGATGCGATTTGTCTGCCTTACGTTGGTCCTTGCGTCCGTCGTGACTGCGGCACCCGGCAAGAAGCCGTTTGATACGTCGGTCATCTTCGACTGGAGAACTCCGTCGAGCCCGCAGATCACTCCCGACGGCAAGTTTGTCATTTCCGCACTCGAGTGGGCGGACCCGGTAAACGATGCCTTTTACAGCAATCTTTGGATTACGTCGATTGACGGAACTGATTCGCGGCCGGTAACGCAGGGGAACTTTCGAGACACTTCGCCGCGCCTCTCGCCGGACGGTAAACGGTTGGCCTACATCTCTAACCACACCGGGAAAGCGCAGATCCACGTACGGTGGCTCGATACAGGACAGGAAACTGCCATCACCCACCTCGAGTCCGCTCCCTCAAACATCGCATGGTCGCCTGACGGTAAATCCATCGCATACACAGCGCGGGTGGCAGCCAAACCGGATTGGACGGTAAAGATGCCGGAAAAACCCGCAGGCGCGAAGTGGGCTGACCCGCCGGTCTACATCACCCGACTGCGATGGTCGGCGGACGGAGCGGGACTGATACAACCAGGCTTCACGCAGATTTTCGTAATTTCGGCACTCGGGGGAGTTCCGCGGCAAATCACGTTTGAAGAGGCCAACCACTCCGGTCCAATCGCATGGGCGCCCGACAGCGAATCCATTTTCTACAGCGCGACGGTTGGTCCTGACGCCGAGTACTCGCTCGAAGGCGGCGAGATTTATTCGGTATCGCTCTCAGGCGGAGCGCCGGTTCAACTCACGCGTCGCAAAGGCCCCGATGAATCGCCCGTTGTGTCTCCTGACGGGCGATTCATCGCGTACTTAGGCTTTGATTTCCACCTACAAAGTTATTCGGTAACACACCTGTACGTGATGAACCGTGACGGCAGCAATCCTCACCGGCTTCTGGAGCTCGATCGCGACGTTCGTGCGCCCGAATGGTCGAAGGACAGCAAGGGAATCTATTTTCTCTCCGAGGACAAAGGAACGAGCCATCTGTTCTACACGGCTCTGACTGGCGCGGCTCATCCTGTTACTTCCGGCGATGTCCGGTACGCGAGCGCTTATGCCGCCGGGGACAGCTTCACCATTTCAGATAACGGCCATGTTGCCATTGTCCGGTCCACACCAACTCAACCTGCGGATGTAGTCACCTTTCCGCTCGACAAGCCGAATTCAATTACGCGCCTGACGCAATCGAATGACGGCGTGCTCGCAAATCGGGAGCTCGGTGCAGTCGAAAACTTAAACTTCGATTCTTTCGATGGCCGCCCGATTCAGGGATGGATCGTGAAGCCGCCGAATTTTGACGCGGCGAGGAAGTATCCCCTGCTCCTCGAGATCCATGGCGGCCCGCATGCAATGTATGGAGTCGAATTCCAGCAGGAGTTTCAGATCTATGCCGGCCAAGGATTCGTGGTTCTCTACCTCAACCCACGCGGTTCAACCGGTTACGGAGAAGAGTTCGGAGAAATGATTCACACGCGCTACCCGGGCGATGATTTTAAAGATTTGATGGCCGGTGTCGACGCGGTAATTAAGAAGGGCTATATCGATCCCAAGCGCATGGCCGTCACGGGAGGCAGTGGCGGCGGTCTGCTCACTGCCTGGGCGATCGGCCATACTGATCGTTTTGCGGCCGCCGTTTCGCAATACCCGGTGACAAACTGGTTCACCCAGGTTGGCACTGCGGATGGCGGTTACTTCCACGCTGCCAATTGGATGAAGTCCATGCCATGGGCGAATCCCGAGCAGTACATCCAGCATTCGCCTGTGTTCTTTGCCGCAAACTTCAAGACGCCAACCATGATCATCACGGGGCAAGCGGACCATCGGACGCCCATAGCGCAAAGCGAGGAGCTGTATTTTGCATTGAAGGCTCAGAAGGTGCCGGCGGTTCTGGTCGAGATTCCCGACGAGCCTCATGGAATCCGTGGGGCGCACCCGAGCCATCGCATCGCCAAGAACGAGAACCTGCTGGCCTGGATCGAGAAATATACGAAAACCGCTGATTCTTCGCGCTCAGTGAGTACGGATAATTAGGTTCCTGAATCAGCGATAGCTGACTGCGGGCGGTGTCACCGCCGATAGTTTCTGGAATTCAGCATCCGGCAGTTCCAGGCCAGCGGCTGCCACGTTCTCTTCCAAGTGCTTGACGGAAGAAGTCCCCGGAATCGGGAGTACAATGCGTGAACGCTTCAGGAGCCATGCGATTGCAACCTGTTGCGGCGTGGCATTCAGCTTCGATGCGACAGATTCGAGGACCTCGTGCGCCTTTCTTCCACCCGAGAGAGGCGCCCATGGCACAAAAGCGATACCATTGCGCTCGCAGTAATCGAGCACGTAATCCCACTCCCGATCCGCGAAGCCGTAGCGGTTTTGCACCGAGACAATCGGAACGATTTTGCGAGCGCGCTCAATGTGTTCCTTGGTCACGTTTGACAAGGCCACGTGCCGGATCTTGCCTTCCTGTTGCAATTGCGCCAGCGTTTCCATGGAGGCGTCGAACGAAACCGCCAGATCCGGCGTGTGAAGCTGAAAAACGTCGATCCGCTCCAGCCGTAGGCGCTTCAGGCTCCCTTCGAGTGCTTCCCGCAGGTGTTTCGGGCTGGCGTTATGGGTCCACTGGCCTGGACCCGGGCGTTCCCATCCGGCCTTTGTCGCGATGACCACGCCGTTCTTATAAGGAGCAAGTGCCTCCCCGATTAACTCTTCTGAAACATATGGCCCATATGAGTCGGCTGTGTCGATGAAATTGACTCCCAGTTCGACGACACGGCGAAGCGTAGCGATGGCGCCGGCACGATCCTGTGGCGGGCCCCAGATTCCCGGTCCCGTGACTCGCATTGCTCCGTAACCGAGCCGGTTTACAATCAGATCACCGCCTAACGTAATTGTTCCGGCTACAGCCGCGTTCAATTCTTTGATCATCATCTAACTCTTTCGATGATGCTACATCGTGTCACGTGGCGGTTTCACTGCGCAACGCCGTAAATCGCAAGAAGATCACTTTCGGCGATAAATATTAGCGTTGTGTCGCATTTCTGGCCTCGAACCCAGTTTTCAGTGAATGCACTCACGATTAGCGAAGGAACGGGCTCTCCATCCGGGTCAACTACTCGTCCAGTGATCAACGCTTGCGGAATCAACGCCAGCATCAGGTTTTTGATGGTCTGTCCCGGGTTTAGAGCTAGCACTGTCCCGAAGAGTCCTGGCGAGGTTCCTGCGAATGATGTGAGCAAATAGCCCGCTCTCTCGGCGATCAGCAAATAATCTCCGCGCCCTACGTTGCCGGTCAGGCAAAAATTCCCGTCTCTATCAGAGATCGTCTTTCCTACTCCGGCCGGCTTCGGGCTCTCTCCTGAATTGACTTGATTCCGACGCAGCCGAACCTGCGCCTTTCGAACAGGCTGTCCGGTCTGGGCGTCTATCACGCGCCCCTGCACCAAGCACGCTTGCTGTCCTTCGAGGAACGCGATACAGAAGCCAATCGCGAGTGCTATCGAGGCAAATCGGCCGCACATGCGGAATTCTTTGAGCCAGTATAGGCAGCAAGGTACCTACGCATCCGCCCGCAGCGCCAGTCCGCTCGCAACGGAAGTAAACTCATCTCCCGTCCGAATCTTCTCGCCGCCAAACCGCCGCTCGAATATCGCCCGAACCGCCGGAACGAAAGACGAACCGCCGGTCAAGAAAACGCGATCCACGTCTCGCGCGTGCACGGCGGTATTTTCGAGGAGAGAACTTACCGCCTGCTCGATCGCAAGCAGCTCCGCTTCAATCCAGTCTTCAAACTCTGCCCGCGTCACCGGTTCATTCAATTCGACATCTCCGTCGACAAAATGAAAAACAGCGCGCTCCTCGTGGGAGAGCGTAACTTTCGCGCTTTGCACTGCCCGGTGCAGCTGATAGCCAAGATCATGAGTTACCAGGTACAACAACGCCTCCAGTTTGGCTGGTTCCAGTGCTTGCCGCGCAACGCTGTTCAGCATGGCAAGCGTCTCTCGCGATCGCAGAAAGGACAGATGGTGCCATCGCTCCAGCTTGAAGTAGACCCAATTCGGAACGGGCAACAGCTTGCCGCCGGAATCTAATTCCGTTCCTGCTCCAAGCGCGGGAGAAACCAGGTGGCGGATAATCTTGGCGTCAAACGAATCACCCGCGAGCGGAACGCCTTCGTTGCCGATGACCTGCCGCGTTTCGCCCTTCCGCGCTGACGGGCCGACTTCAAGCAGCGAGAAGTCGCTGGTACCGCCGCCGAAGTCGCCAATCAGGATTAATTCATCATGATCCAGCGTCGACTCGTAATGATAGGCAGCTGCAATCGGTTCGTACTCGAAGGAAACTTGTTCGAAGCCCGCCTTAGACAAAGCGGTTCGGAGTCTACCAACTGCATATTCGTCGTCTACCCGGCTCTCCGACCCCACGAACCGTACGGGCCTCCCAACCACCAGGTTGCGAAGTTCGCTCCCGAATTGCCGTTCGGCCTTCTCCCTGATATCGCGGAGAATGCGCGCAACTAACTCCTCGAGCTCGAAACGGCGTCCGAAAACTTCCGTCGTCAATAGGCTCCGGCTCGAGAGAAACGATTTCAGCGATTGCATCAGGCGCCCCTTATCGTCAGCGGCCAGATAGCGCTCAATTCCATCCGGTCCGCTCCAGGATTTGATAGTCAGGCGTCCCGTTTCCCGAAGTCGCTCTAAATACAGCAGCGAGCGATACGATTCCGTCGTATTGCCTGCAAACGGGAATTGGGCCAACTGAACCGAGCCTTGCTGGTTTACGATCGCGATCGAACTGTTGGTTGTGCCGAAATCCAAGCCCGCTGCCATGAATCCATTTTCGGATCTGTCCCGAGCGACACGCGGCGCACGCTGCCGCTTCCTAATCCGCCTGCAGCCTTTTCCGGTTTTCGAGTTCGAGCGTCACCGTCCTCGCCAATCGTGTTGCCGGATAAAGCTGTCCCAGCAGTGCCTCAGGTGAGGGTTACGGCGGCCGCTGTACGCAAGTGGTGTTTAAGTCAGCCATGGTGGAACGAAATTAGCGTTTCGCTCTTGGGCTGCCCGACCCGCTGGCCGACCTCACCGCCGGATTGTGACCAATCCAGCCGAATGGACGTACTCTAGGCAGGCGGTAATTTTCAAGGTGTCGTTCCCAATCATTCGGGCATGTACTACAGTCAGGATCCAGGTGGAGCATGCTGCGGAGATGATATTACCGGCGTGACTTCGCTCGCGGCCAATCCCGAGCCGTCTAGTTTCGGTCTGGCGGGAGTTGCTGCATTTGTCGTGGCAGCTCTGGCATATCGGAGAAGATGCTCGGCTGCAGCTTTATCCAAAGCCACGAAAACTCAACGCATATAAGCTTGGTTACCGTGGCCGAGGTCAGTTGAATCCGGCTTTGTGTCGGAAGAAGTAGACTGACCCAGGCCACAATCAGTATCACAACTTCGCTTGTTGCCCCTTCGACAATGTTCGACACCCAAGCCGAACGGTCACTCTCGCAGAGCAGAAGACCTAGTTCTTTTTGTCGTCCGAGTGATGTCCAAACAAGTCCAGCCCGAACTTCGGCTCCGACTTCGTACCCTGGATGCTTATCGGAATTTCAGCGCCCCCGCCCTTCCTGCTGAAGAAGGGCGAAGCGGCCTTTAGCAGCAAAGATAACCACGGAGAATCCACCATGTGTGAAAGCGATGCCTGCGTTAGCACTTTTCCATAAAAATCGAAGTGTTGTCCGTCGAGAGTATAGATGCCTTCCAGGTTAACTCGCGCGCCGGGCAGAACGTAGCTAAGACGGCTAAAACGAATCGCACCTTCCGCCATGCGAAAGCTTCCGGTCATGTGGGAGTTGACATCGGGCGCGCCTGGTTTCGCCTTCTTCGGCTCGCCTCGCGCCCGAAAGCTCAGTGCGTCGACCTTATCTTGCACTTTAGGGTCTGTGAAGTGAATATCAGATAGCGTGAAATGTCCGTCG
>JAFAUR010001011.1 GCA_019243205.1 Acidobacteriaceae bacterium
GTCATGCACGCAGGGGCGGTCAACAGGGCTCAGTCTCGCTCAGTACCCACGAACTCCCACTCCGCCCCCAGTCCTCATCGCCGACGTGAGCGTGCGCGCTCACCGTGACCTTAAGATCTCGGCGTGCCTTGAACATCATCTCCCAGTTGCGTCGTACTTGATCTCGGCCGGTAAACGAACGGCCCGGATGTACTGGCCAAACGTTCACGTAGTCGGGCGCGAAACATGCGACGAGCGCATCGATGTCATGCTTATTCATCGCCTCGACCAGGCGATTGATCACACGAAGTGCCATTGTCTTCTCCAGTGCCGATCGTCAGAACCAGCTCGATAGTAACCGCAACCCAGCGCATAAATGCAATTTGGTGGGGAAAAAGGATTTAAGCCGTGCGCAAAATCATGGCCGCCGCGTATAGAGCAAACGCGGGAACCGAAAAAAGAGTACGGATCACATGAAAACGAATCCAGCGCGTACGCACAGCGGCCCAGTCGCCGGGTGGATTCCCGATGGACCAGCAGGCAACCTGTTTATTCATTCGCACGCACGTGGGAACGCCGATCGCGATCACAGCCACATAGCACACCACGCCGAACGCGCTGAGTTGTCCCGACGCTGTGTGAATGCCGGATGCGACGGCAAGCGCAATGCCGCCGGCAATTGCACCTATGACAACAATCGGAATGTACGGATCGAAGGTTCGATTCGTGCTTTGGTGGAACTCGATGTATGTGGAAGGCGAGAGCGGCGCCATGGCGCGCGCCAATCCCACCCAGTTGACCATCAGCCCGCCTGTTGCCAGCGCAGCTATCAAAAGAACAATCAATTCCAATGTGTGCATAAGTTCCTCATTTACGCGGGCGGGCGAGCCTCGCGCTGATCCAATGTTCGGTTTGGGCTGCCAGATCCGACAAAAGAGCATCGAGTTTGCGGCGCGGCAACCGTGATTGATAACCAATTCCACGAAGCGCGACCATAATTGCCCTCGCGCACAGCTCAACATCTAAATCCTTTCGAAACAAGCCCTGCTCGATGCCCCGTTTGAGCAAAGCTTCGAGGTGCGCGTACCAGCCATCATCCAGGCATTTGAACATTTCTGCGATGGAAGGATCGCGCCACGAGCGGATTGCCAGCTCGCTCAAGACAATGAACTGTTCAGGCGATTCCTGTAATCGTATGCGAATGTCTTCAAACTCCGTGCGTAGTTCATCGAGCGCCGTCCGATCTTCGGAATTACCCTGGTCGCACCGGTTCGTTTTCAGGTCCTGCATCAGGTGTTCCACCACGCTCTGGATCAGCGTCTCTTTACTCGCGAAGTAGTAGTGAAGAGTGCCGTTGTCCATACTCGCTGCTGCAGCGACTTGCCGTATTCGAAAACCTTCCAGGCCGTTATCGGCAATGAGCCGGTAGGCAATTTCCACCAATTCGCGTTTGCGGTCTTGGACTCGCGCCTGCTGCCTGGGAACTGGAGCGTCGGAATTCCGCTTCACAAGGCCAGTCTACGGCAAACAGTCTTGGTCTGTCAACCAGTTGACCGACAACGGTCGTGAAGGGAATCGTAGTTCGAGCTTGTCATTTCACGACTGACCCAACTCCGGGTCGAGCTAATTGGAACTGTTGTGACTGTATTACGGGCTAACCTCTATAACGGCTGTTCCAATGTCAAGAGAAAACTTCAGTGTGCGGCTGCCCGTAGGGTCAAAAAACTCGAAAGTGCAGAGGACAAGAACGTATGATGGTGCGTTTCGATGGAGAAGAACCAGGTAGCGCGCGTGTTAGCGTATGTGACCGGGATGGTGAATCAGCAGCTTCTGCTGCAGAATGAATACCAGCTCGCAGAGAATAGAATCCTTCGAGCCCATCTGCCTTCCCGCCTTCTCTTGACCGATCCGGAGCGCTCCACTCTAGCCGTCCTCGGCAAACGACTCGGACGTCAAGGACTCGAACTGATGGCCTCGGCCGCCAAACCAGACACAATCCTGGCCTGGTTTCGTAAGTTCGTCGCGCAGAAGTTTGATGGTTCCTGGCATCGCGCCTATCCGGGTCGACCGCCCATCGGACGTGCGATCACCGAACTCATCGTCCGTCTAGCTCGTGAGAATAGCGGCTGGGGATACGATCGCATCGCCGGTGCACTCGAGAATCTCGGGCATCATGTTTCCGATCAATCCGTGGGCAACATCCTACGCCGCTTTGGGATTGCTCCTGCTCCCAAGCGCCGTCAGCAGATGAGCTGGGCGGACTTCATCCGCTCGCACATGGCGGTACTCGCAGGCGTCGATTTCTTCACCGTCGAGGTGCTCACCTGGCGCGGGCTGGCAACCTATTATGTTCTCTTCTTCCTGCACTTGGAGACGCGCCGCGTCACCCTGGCCGGAATCACCGAACATCCCACCGAGGAATGGATGGTGCAAATGGCTCGACGGGCCGTTGATGACATCGACGGTAGCTTGCAATCGACCCGTTTTGTTCTGCATGATCGCGACACCAAGCTCTGCGCTGCCTTTCGAGACACGCTTCGTTTCGCTGGCGTTCGTCCGCTCACTCTACCAGCCCGCAGTCCCAATTTAAACGCGTTCGCGGAACGCTGGGTACGCTCGATCAAAAGCGAGTGTCTATCGAAGCTGATCCTCTTTGGTGAAGCCTCTTTGCGCCGAGCAGTCACTCAATTCATCGAGCATTATCATCTGGAACGCCCTCATCAAGGCAGGGGCAATCAACTGCTCTTCCCTGCCCCCGTCCCGCCGCCATCACGACAGGCTGGTCGCATCCAATGTCACCAGCGTCTCGGCGGTCTGCTCAAGTTCTATCAACGCGCCGCTTGAATATTTTGACCATTCGCCAGGCCGGTCACCCTGGCGCCCCGGCGGGCTAGTGGAATTGTCGTATTACCCGTACTGCATGCGATATCCAGCACACGCGCGCCAGGCTCGAGAGCCATTCGAGACACGAAGGCTTCCGCCTCGGTAATGCCGATTTCCCTGGCGATTGCGCCAAAATCGCCGGCACTCCAGTGTGCGCGCATGGAATCCCCCCTACCCCGGCAATCTCACCGATCGGCTTGAGTGTGTCCAGATCGAAGATCGTCAATCGTGCCCCGACCGCCGGCACTTCGGGAGTTGTTTCGGTAGCAGCAACCGCGTGAGTTGCGCCGCGTGGAATGTAAAGCCGGCGTCCCGCACTGTCCGCGAAGATGTAATCCCATCCACCCTCGCCGCCAACCCGTGCCGTCTGCAACACCTTGTACGGGCCGTCTTGTTGAGCTAGGACAGTTGGCGCGAACACTGCGAATGCCGCAAGAACTGTGCAAAGTTGACGCATTCGAATCTCCGCGGCTGATTTTAGTACGGCCACCGTTTATTGTCACTGCAAAGCCGCCTGAAGCACCGACACCGCAGCGTCCATAAATCCGGCCGTGCCTACGGCTATATCCTACGGCACAACGCCCTCCTGGCCATTCCTCCTGCTGTGTCAGCAACACGTATTTAGGAATAGGCTCGCTACCCGTTTATTTGAGACCATTGGAAATTCGCCTATTGCCAGCGGATCTGATGCTCTTCGCACCAATCGAGCGCGATCTGCCTCAGCGCTTCGGCGCGGAATTCAAACCAAGCCGACTCGATCTGGTGTCGTCGAAGGGTGTCCTCAACTCACTTCGCGTCGACCAGCGCGCGAAAGTACAGTTTCCTTTCACGCCGCAGAAGAAAGCCGTTGCCGCGAACTTCGCGAGAACCGGCGGCCCGTGTGGCAATCCCGTCATGCACCCGCACCCCCGGGCAATTCGGGCAACATCCCGATGAAGGCGGCGGTCAGGGGAGAGGCCCAGGCGCCGGTTTCAGTGGCTTTGTCGGCGAGCAATATGGTAACGCTATCTGGTCCAACTTCCCTGTCAGCGACGTGCCACGTCCGGGTCTGCGCCTTAGCAGTTTGAGCGCTGTGCAGCGCGACGCAGCGATGCATCTTCTGCAAGTCGCGCTAAGCCGAAACGGCTACGAAAAGGTTCTCGACATCATGGGCGCCGACCAAGCGCTATCTGAAACTGGCACACCATACTGCTCCGGCACCGCCTGCTACACCATCGGCATTTTCGGAGAGCCGAGTGCGACCACGCCTTGGATGTTGGAGTTCGGCGGACATCATCTTGCGCTCAACATCACTATGGCCGGAGAGGACGGTGTCATCACTCCGACCCTGACCGGCGCTCAGCCCGCCGTCTATACGTCGAATGGCAAAACAGTACGGGCGCTTGCGCAGGAGAACGACAAGGCCTTTGGGTTATTGAACGCACTGGATGAGGACCAGCGCAAACAAGCGATTCTGAACTATCGCGTCGGGGACCTTGTGCTCGGGCCTGGCCATGACGGCGAGACGATTCAGCCGGAGGGGCCGAAAGCGCCTGCGATGAATGAGCGGCAGCGAGCGATGCTGCTCGATGTGATTTCGGAATGGGCCGGCATCATTAACAGCGCCTACGCGCCGTCTCGGATGGCAGAGATCAAAGCCGGGCTCGATAACACTTACTTCGCCTGGAGCGGTCCAACCACTCACGAACCCGGCAGAAATGGCAGCGCGTACTACCGCATCCAGAGGCCGAAGGGTGTTCATTGAATTTTCGCCGCAAGGAGTATCGAAATCAGCGCATTCACATTAAGCGAAAGATAGATCGGACGGTTCAGCTTTGTTGGTGCCGATTCGATAGAAACGTATTCGAGTCCCCGAACACGCCTAGTCGCCGAGGCAGAGTTTCGTGTGTGCACGGAAGTACACCGTCGCTAATTCGAGTCGCTCAACAGGAATCGAACGATGAACCGTCAGAACGTGTGCTGCATCTGCTGCCTCCAAACTCGTCGCAGCCTGGCGTCTATGTCGCGCCGGCATATATAAAGGATGCCAGCGTGATCAGCTGGCATCCTCTTCGTGCAGCTCTCTAAAATCAATCACTTACAGACGAGCGTTAATGCGATTAATGCGTTAAGCCGGGCAAGCAAGTTCTCAATTCTTCGCAAGTTATTGAAAATATGGAGCGGGAGAGGGGAGTCGAACCCCCGTGTCCAGCTTGGGAAGCGCCATGACCGGTGGACACAACAGGTCATGAAAACGGGCGCGATACGGATACGTTCTATGTTGCGGTGAGCGAGTCAAAGCTGTCGTTACTTCTGGAGCCATCGGGCCCGATTGGGAAGCTAGCCGGATGCCTGAAGCTTCAAGCCGTAGCACAACGGAATGTCGCCTCTATAGGTAAGGAGATAGAGAGCACGGGAAGGAAAGTTATCGTTTTGCGGGCGTCCTTCGCTCACGGCGAAGGAGGTCATCGTGGAAGTTCTATACGGTCGATGTGCGGGTCTGGACGTGCACAAAATCAGACGCGCAAAGAAACGGCCACGTTCCGAACGTTTACGGCGGATTTGGAGCGGTTGCGTAAGTGGCTGGAAGAGCGTGAAGTAAATCAGGTGGCACTGGAATCCACCGGCGTGTTTTGGATTCCGGTCTGGAACATTCTGGAG